>NZ_JBYCCV010000001.1:0-186126 GCF_057473825.1 Aliterella sp. E5.1 | reverse complement strand
TAACGAACGCAATGACACGACGCTATGCCCGTTCTCGCGCCCGGTCGTCGCGCCTATAACAACGCTTCTTGCGGGCGCGGACAAAATGTAACGCCCGAGCGGTGCAATGGCACTAAAAGGACTGATAGGAGAAAAAACTATTCCCTGGCGCAACTGATGCCCTAGCCTTCAAAACTTATGTGACTCAGATATTAGTGCCTAACCTGTGGACAGGAGCGCGCGCGAGTTATTGATAATCTGCCTGCCCATAAAGTCCTTTGTATTCGAGAAGCTATTGTTGCGGTAGGCGCAACAGTCATTTATTTGTCCCCAAATTGCGCCAGATTTCTCGCCAACCCTCGAACTGTTGGTCAAAAGTCAAAGAATTTCTGCGTCACGAGCGGCACGAACCTATGCACAGTTAGACCAAGCTATTACAGATGCTCTCGCTGCGGTGACACTCCAAGATATTATTGGCTGGTTTACCCACTGTTGTTGCTATGTTTCACCCAACTGAGAACTGCTGTATCCCTCTTTTGTCACTTTCGGAAGATTAAATTCTGGAACCTTTTGTGAATAAGGATTTGGCAAAGTTGACCTAAGTGAGTTCATTTGTTGTGAAATTAAGCTTGAAAGCCTTACATTACACGCTTGTTCAAGTCTTGGTTTATTTTGTGCTTACTCAGAGTGACAAATGAGGGGTATATTCATAGCCAGAAGTAGCGATTGTTTCATACCACACGCTATCCCAGGCAAAAAAAGCATTCCAGCCAAAACTAGCAACAAATCCATCTGGTGGCGCTGGAAGCAAGGGCGCTATTAGCAACATTGAAATAACGATTACAAGTCTGCTAAATAACCATATAAGCAGAGGAAAAATAAACTTATTCTTACTTGCAAATCTTTCGCGAAATATTTGGGTAGCAATCATTTAAGCGTATTTTTGATACTGTTGTACTAAATATTTATAAAAAATAGACTTAATTATATTAAATAAATTTGCGGCTACTTTTGCTTAGTGCCTATTAGAGGATGTTTGAGAAGGTAGGGTTTTTAGCTTGGGTTTCGTGAGATCCCCCCTAGCCCACGGCAATAAAGCGGGAAGCGAAGCTACACCGCTTTATTGCCTCCCCTTAAAAAAGGGGGAAAATATTTATTACTCCCCCTTAAAAAGGGGGATTTAGGGGGATCTAAATATTTGCTACTAACAAAGAGACTTTTCAGACATCCTATTAAGCTTTGTACTATTTATTTAACTATCAAATGCACCCGATCGCCTTTTGACTGCTGGACAACGCGACCAATAATTCTAGCTGCACTGTATCCCAAGGCTTGAAGTTCAGTAATGCAATTTGGAGCTTGATGACTAGGAATTGCTGCTAATAAGCCGCCAGATGTCTGCGGATCGAATAGTAATGGATAATTAGCGTGACTGCTTACTTTTTCTACCTCAGCGATGTAACGCGAAAATTGAAGGTTTTCAGGATGCAAGGAGCTAAATATTTTCTTTTGTGTTGTTTCTCTAGCTCCTTCTAATATTGGTATAGCTTCAGTAAGTAATTCGACAGTAACATTAGATGCTTTAACCATTTCTATTAAGTGTCCAAGCAATCCAAAACCCGTAACATCGGTACAAGCTGTAACTCCATGTTTCATTAAACAACTAGCCGCCGCTTGGTTTGATAACAGCATTGATTCAATCGCGCCATCAATCCATCGATTTTTAGCTAAAAGGCGCATATCCGCCGCAAAGAGAGTTCCCGTGCCTAGTGGTTTGGTTAATATTAATAATTGTTCTGGTTGCATCCCGGCTTTTTTTAGCAACTGATTGGGACTAACTAACCCATTACAAGATAGACCAAAACCCAACTCTAAGCCTGCGGTAGTGTGTCCGCCAATTAATGGTGTTTGCGCTCTATTTAGCACTAATAGAGCGCCAGATAATAGTTGATATAGAGTTTCTTCGATTTTAGATTCATCAGCATAAGGGATAGATGCGATCGCTAAAACACTTTGAGGAGTTGCTCCCATCGCAAAAATATCGCTCAAACAATGATTGGCGCTAATTTGCCCAAAAATATATGGGTCGCTAACGAGTGCGCGAAAATAATCAATAGTATGCACCATTAACTTACCTTGTGGTACTTGCACTACAGCCGCATCATCGGGCGCATCTAAGCCAATAATAATATCTGGGGTAGTTTCAATTCTTTCCAAGCGCTGCAAAACGCGCTCTAAAACCGTACTACCCACCTTAGAGCCACAACCAGCACAACGCATATCTGCGTGAGGCTCTGACGCTGTTTCTACAGGTTCCATCTGCGGTAAATTGTGAAAACGATTCATAAATTGACAATCGATTTTATCTTTCCACGTCCACAGCAAGCGGGACGCACCGATGCCAAAATTGCCCCTGGAAGCGATCGCTTTTCCGTCGCCTGTACCAATCAAGCTTAAATATTGCTTCTGGGGCTTGTAGGGCTGTAAATGCTGGGCTAATAAGGTTTTTTGTAAGTTATTAAATAAGGGTTTACCTTGTCTAACGGCAAATCCCCCAGCTTTGGGACGCAGATAATTGATCATTGTGGCAATATCTCCCGCCGCAAAGATCTGGGGATGAGAAATTGACTGCAAATAGTCATTCACTTGAATAAAGCCTTGCGAATCGGTAGCAAGTCCGCTTTCTTCAATCCAACTAGGTGCGGAGGCGTGAGTTACCCAAAAAATGCGATCGCATTCTACTTTGAGTCCCGACTTACAACTAACTTTATTTGGTTGTACTTCAATAACAGTTTCTTGCAGATGTAGATTGATTCCTTTATCAAGCAAAACTTCTTGCAAACGACGACGCACCCAAGCACCATAATGAGGCATAATTTCCGCCTGCTGATGAAACAAGTGGATTTGTATATTGGTTTGTTGCAAATTTCCTTGCATTACTAGGGCTAATTCCACACCCCCCGCACCACCGCCAACAATGCCCAAACGGAGAGGTTTTTGCGTACTGCGCGCATCTTCAACTATTTGCTGCCATTGAGTCAAAAGCTTAGATACAGGTTTTGCTGCGATCGCATACTGCTCCGCGCCAGGTACACTTACTTTTGCAGGAGTGCTGCCAATATTTATAGATAGTAAGTCAAAAGCTACGGGGGGACGATGGGCGCACAATACTTGTTTATTAACTAAATCTAGTCCCACTACAGAATCAATATACAGTTGTGCTTGAGCAAACTGGGCAAGACTCCGCAAGTTTATATGACATTCCTCTTGCGTATAGAATCCAGCAATATGACCGGGTAACATCCCCGAATAAGGTGTATCGGATGCTTCCGCGATCAGCGTTAAGCGCACTCCGGCAATAGGTTTCATCCCCCACATTCTCAGCACAATGGCATGACTGTGACCGCCACCAATTAGCACCAAGTCTTTAATAATCGGAGCGCTTGTTTGCTGCATAGAAGTTTGAAAGTTGATTTCCTACTTGAAAATTTCTGCGGGTAAAAGTTGCTCTTTCTACACTCTCAATTCTTTAGCTACGTACAGTTATGCTAAGGCTTAAATTAGGAGTTGTTTTCGCTAATTCTAGAATAAACGGCGGTTCCTAAGCTTCAAGTGCATCTGTATCTTCTATCAAAATAATTACTCCTCGAACTTCTGCCAATCTACCTATTAAAGAGGAGCAGGTAACTTTACATTGAATTGGTCTGCCACGGCGGTTGACTGTAGTTAAATTTGTTTCTACTATTTTGCTATCTCCATTCAAGCAGTTGCGAATTGGCTGACGCAACTGCTCGACGGGTAAAGCAATATCCAAATTCATAAAGTGCTGCCCTAGCACTTCTTGACTCCGCAATCCCCACAAATCTTCATTCTTTTCATTCCAAATTTGGACTGTAAAATCTCGATTTAAAACTGCAACACCACCTTGCAAGCTATTAAAAATTACTTCCAAAAAGCCATTGGCTTGATTGAGTTCTTCACTCCGCAAACGTAATTCGGCGTTGATTGTTTGCAATTCTTCGTTAGAGGATTGCAATTCTTCATTCATTGTTTCTAGTTCTTCATTAGTGGATTGCAATTCTTCGTTAGTTGTCTCCAGTTCTTCGTTAGAGGATTGCAATTCTTCGTTAGTTGTTTCCAACTCCTCATTAGTAGACTGTAAGGCTTCGTAAGCCATCTCCAACTCTTGGTTAGCGCTTTCCACTTCTTCTTGAAGCTGTTTGTAACGACTAACTTCGGTAAAGACAATACTAACACCAACCAAATTTCTACTGGTGTCATAAAGTGGGGTAATTTGCACGTCAAAGTAACGCAAATCGCTGCTAGTAGTTGTCCAACCAATGTTGCTAAGACAAATTGACCGATGGGTGCTAACAACTTGCTCGATATGCGATCGCAATTCTACTGGACGATAAGAAATTTCCAAGTCTTGCAGAGGGCGAGTGATATTTCTAGAGTCCAAGCCAAATAATAGTCTTGCCTGTTCGTTGGCTAAAATTAATAAACCATTAATATCTACAGCTATTTGAGCAAAGGGACTAATATCAAAAGCAGCTTCGCGCAAAAGATTGTAATTAATTTGGTAGTTAGTTCCGCGCTCTCGGTCATCATTGCTACCCATAAAATCACCCTTCTTACCGTCTTGGCTAATTTTGGTAAATATTCGCTGTTTCAAGTCTAAGGGGACGAAAGAATTAACATGGTTGAGGAGTAATTCGGCTTTACCTAACAATAAAAAGCTGCGGTTATTGAGGGCAAAATTAAATCGAGAGATAATTTTTGCCTGAGTTTCGGCATTGAAGTACATTAACGTATTGCGGCAAGATAATAAATCGATGCGAGAAATAGGCGGATCTTGCAGCAAGTCGTGACGACCAAAAATAACTGCGCGGCGCAAATCTGGACAAAAAGTGTAAGTTCCATAGGTTTGCTTGAAGTACCGCTCTAGGAGTGGTTCGGGGATGCCCTCTACTTCTTTGGCGTTGTAGGTGGCAAGGCGAGCTTGACTGAGTGCTGCTTCGTCGATGTTGGTGGCGTAAATTTTTACCTTTTGGTGGAACTCCTCAATGCCTAGAACCTCAGCAATTACCATTGCCAGAGTGTAAGCTTCTTGCCCTGACGCGCAGCCTGCACTCCACACGCGGATGCGATCTTTGGGGAAACTTTTACGAGCCACAATTTGAGGGATAACCTCTTTTTTTATGTAATCCCAAACTGGGCGATCGCGAAAAAATGAGGTGACATTGATTAAAATTGTGTTGAAAAGGTGGGAAAATTCTTCAGGATGTACTTCTAAGTAATCGGTATAGTCGCTGTAGGTTTCTATTTCGGCTGTTTGCATCCGGACGTGGACGCGGCGCATTAAGCTGGGGCGTTTGTAGCCAGTGAAGTCAAACCCACGATTGTGTTTGATGTAGTTAAGCAAGGCTTCAAATTCGGGATCTAGTTCTGGGTTGTTCATTGGGGCTTGTGCCGTTAAGGCGCTGCTTTTGCCTTTGTGCTTATTTGGTAAGAAAAACCAGGATATGGGGGGTCTGCCCCCCAAACCCCCCATTGGGGGACGGCTTACCTCCCAAGGTATTTTTCGGAGGAATTCTTCCCCCGAAAAGATGCCGCCCAAACCCCCTGCAAAATGTTCATATCTGTAGGTAAGGCAGTTTCGGGAAAGCTGAGTTGTATAGGTTTTGATTTTTAGAAACTGGAAGACAAGAGAAATGTTTTTAGTTTTTGACTTGTCAAACGAAAAGGTTTTGATTTTTGTCTTCTTACTACTTACTCAACTTTTTGACTAAGTTAATTAGGGTTTGGGCGATTTGTGAAATGGGCATAACTTGGGCGTTGTTGAGGTATTCTTGGTGCATATTTTCTTCGCCTTGAGCTACGATCACATAGCCTCCGGTTTCTCTAATTGCCCGCATACCCATAATTCCATCACTACTTGTTGGTGCAAGAATTAAAGCGATCGCTTTTTCTCTAAAACTTGCTGCTACAGATTCAAAGAGTAAATCGGTAGAGGGACTGACAAAATGAACCAACTTGGACTGCAATAGCGCTAGGCTACCATCGGGATTGACTAATAAATGGCGGCTTCTTGGCACAATGTATGCTGTACCTGGTTGCAAGCTATCTCCTTCCTCAGCTAGTTTGACGTGGAGACTGGTAGAGCTTTTGAGTATATCTACTAACCGCTCGGAGTCTTGGGGGTACGATTGCTGGGTGACAATAATCGCTGCCTCTAAGCCATCTAATGCTGCCAAAATTTCTTTTAGCGCCTTGATATCGGCATCTAAAGCGATCGCGATTAAGTGCTTAGCAGTTGTAAAAGGTGGCGATAAGCTGCTAGGGACGGAAGGTTCTAAATTTTGCTGTTCTAATGGCTGAGGATTTGCCGCCGTCAATTCTTCGCTGGTGTCGGCTTTTAACAGCATCTGCCGGACAAGAGTTGCACTTTGCTGGCTATCTTGGGCTTGCTCTTGAAAGCGTTGTGCGGAAATATTTTGACTGCGGCTACGCGCGCGCGCGCAGCCATGCGCTCGGTAAGTGCGGCTTTTTCTTCTAGCGCCCTCAATGCACTCCATAAAGCTACTTCCAAAGCGTCGGTTTGTTCTGCTAGTAAGGTATTAATTGAGTAAGCATGACCTGTACGACAACGAAAACGGATTAGCTTGCCTTCGTGCAATTCCCACAACACACCGCGACATTCAGGACACGCAAAACCCGATGGCGTACCGGGAAGCTTGGTTTTTTGCATGGTATCTAAGTCAAATTCGGCAACATTGGCTTCCATATTCATTTGTTGGGTTACTTGAGTTTTTGACTCTAGGGCAGGTTTAGAAGCTAAGTGAATTAAGGTTTTACTGATATCTGCGACTTTGAGGATATAGTCTATTGCAACGTTTTCAATCGCACTAAGCGGCATTCCCGAATACAATGCTTCTTCTGGATCTTGAGAAATCGCTACACCCCCACACTGTTTGATTGCTGCCAATCCCGCCGTACCATCATCAAGCAAACCTGACAGTATTACCCCTACAACTCTCGATCCATAAGTGCGGGCGGCAGTGCGAAAGAGCGGATCTATGGCTGGACGATGGCTATTTTCGCGCGGACCTCGTGCCAAGTGAATACAACTGTCTTTAATTAATAGATGTTTGTCGGGGGGAGCAACGTATATTTGCCCTGGCACGATTAGTTCGCCGTCTAGGGGATGACGAGCTTGCAAAGAAGACAATCCTCCGTGCTGTTTTTCGATTACCCGGTTCAAAATCTTTGGCAAAATACTTTTGCCGTGGGAGGGAACGTGAAGTACAATAAAAACTGCTGCTGCTAAGTCTGGAGGCAATTCTCCCACCAATTGGCAGAGAGTTTCTACTCCCCCCGCCGAAGCGCCAATCGCAATAATGTCATGTCCAGACATTTTAGTAATTTTTTCCTGGTAATAAAAATAAGTTTTGGTTAATTTGCCCTGGTATAGACTTAGCCTAACCGAATCTATAGTTTTAAAGGCAGCTATTTTAGGATAGTTACTGGTGGTTGAAATTCTACCTGACGGGGTAAATAAACATGAAAAATTGAGCCTTGCCCCAACTTACTTTCTACAGCAATTGAGCCTTTCATCATATCAACTAATGACTTGGTAATAGCAAGTCCCAATCCCGTACCGCCGTGTTGTCTGGTATTTGTTTGATCGACTTGCCTAAATTCTTCAAAAATATGTTCTAATTCTGACTCAGCTATACCAACCCCGGTATCTTTGACGCTAATTAATACATGGTTAGAGGCGTTTTCGCTGACTTTTACTTCTACGCTGCCTGCATTTGTAAACTTGATGGCATTGGAAAGTAGATTCACTAAAACTTGCCGTACTCGCGTACTGTCATTGATTACTATCGGGTTGTTAAGCTCTGTTCGGAGTAATAAGGGTAGCTGCTTTTGCTCGGCAAGCGGGCGAAGTTCGGCGATGGTGGTGGTAATTAAGTTCGTCAAATCAAATTCATCAAGCTTTAGTTCTAAGCGCCCAGCTTCGATTTTAGATAAGTCGAGGATGTCGTTAATCAAAGCTAAAAGATTTTTGCCATTATTTAAAATGCGCTCTACCATGTCAGATTGGGCTGGAGTGAGGTTAGCGGTACGCTGGCGCAATAGTACTTGGGCAAAGCCAATTACCGCATTCATAGGCGTGCGGAGTTCGTGAGACATGGTAGCCAAAAACTGCGATTTTAGCCGTGCCGCTTCAATTAGCTGTAAGTTTTGCTGAGCAATTTGATTGTGGGTTGATTCTAATTCGCGGTTTTGCTGGGCTAAAATATCGTTTTGCAAGCCTAGACGTTCTTCTCGTTCTTCTAGGGCATTAATTAACCGAGCATTGTTAATAGCGATCGCTGCTTGTTCGCCTACCGCTTCTAATAAGTTGCGATCTTCCACATCAAAAGCTTCAATATTTCGCCAATTCCCAATCAACATTACTCCTAGCCTCCCTGATGTGGCAGACTCAATAGCTACGGCATAAATTGAGGCAGGTGTGTGGGAAGGTAGCGCTGGCGTTACTCGGCTTTTTTTAACTAATTGGGCGGCTCCGGTAGCAAATACTCGCTCTAGTAAGTCCGCCTGAGCAGACAATAAATGTAAGTTCTCTGGCGCAATTCCCACTGTAGCTGTCAATTCTAACTGTTGGCTTTGGCGATCGTAGAGAGAAATTGCGGCAAACTCGGCTTCGCCGATGCCGTCACAAACTGCTCCTACCATTACTTGCAACAATCCAGGCAGGTTTGTCAAACGTTGGTTTAACAAGTTGGTAATCCGTTGCAATACTCTTAACTGTTGCTGCTGTTCGCCTAAAATAATAATTGCTCGGCGCAGATTTTCCCCAATATCGGTGGCTTGTTGGTACAGGCGGGCGTTATCGACGGCTAGAGCCGCACGACGAGCTAAATCTTCTACCCATAGTAGGTCGGCTAAATCGTATAACCTTTCTCCCTTGCCTCTCATTAAGCTAATTGCCCCTACCGTCCGCCCCCGCACTTTTAAGGGTACGCACAGGAGTGAATTGAACCCCAAACTCTCCATCAATTGCCGTTGCTCGACATCAGGAGAAATCGCCTCTTTGATTGCTGGACTAATTTGGGCGTACAACTGCGCTTTCCCGCTTTTAATGACTTGAGATATCCCAACTTTTGCTTTCAAGTTGACTCGATAACTCCGTAACTGCTCTAGACAAGGCATTTTTGAGCTATCTTTGTGCGTCGAAGCCACAGGGCGCAGCGTTGAATTTTGGTCGAGGACATCGATGGTACACCAATCAGCTTGCCCAGAGACAAGCGCCATTGCCAGGTTGGTGAGGGTAGTTTTGTAGTCTAAAGAAGTTGCGAGTATGGCGCTGGCTTCAGCTAAAAATCGCTCTTGTTCTTCAATACGCTTGCGTTCGGTGATATCCCAAAAAACACCTACACTACCTCTAGTTTTGCCTTGTTCGTCAAATAACGGTACGGCATTAGCCAATAGCTTAATTTTTTCACCTTCAGCAACGAGCGCCTCAATTTCGCTATCGACGACATCAATGCCTTTGGTAGCGGCTTGCTGCATTGGTAATTCCTGTATCTCCAGTTCTCTGCCTTGACTGTATACTTTGTAACCTGGGCGCTCGGAGATAGGAACGCTTTTAGACACATTTGCTTCTACAGGTAACTTTAAAAGTTTTGCTAGAGCAGGATTGACTCGGATATGCTGGCATTGAGGATCTTGAGCGATCGCAATTCCAATGGGAATAACATCAAGTAGGGTCTGCATTTCGCTCACCCGCCGCTCTAAGTCTCGATTGAGCTTGCCAATTTTGGCATCGGAGCGTTTGCGATCGCTTAAATCAATCACAAAGCAAATTGCGGTTTCGACAATTCCTTGAACTAACGCTCCACCAATTAATATCGGGACGCGACTGCCGTTAGCGCGGATGTATTCTTTTTCGTAGGGACTAAATACACCTTTTGTTAGTAGCTCAGTAGCAGCGATTTCGTCTACTTTTTCGTATCCTGGTGGGGTAATTGTTTGCCGCTGCAATCTACCCAAACGCACGTCCTCTTGGCTGTAGCCCACCATTGCTAAAAATGCTTCGTTGGCTTCAATTATTGTGCCTTGGGTGGTGACAATAATCCCGATAATATTCGCGTCAGCTAAACGTCTAAAGCGCAATTCACTAGCTTCTAGCGCTGATTCTAGTTGTTTTGATTCGGTGATGTCGCTAATAATTCCTGACATCCGCAACGGATAACCAGCGCGATCGCGTTGGGCTTTTCCCCTAGCAACGCAGTAACGGTATTCTCCTGATGAATGTTGGATGCGAAACTCCGCTTCGCATTTTTCTCCATATTGGAGGTGATTGGTAATGGCTTGACGAATATTTGACACGTCATCGGGATGCATTCGTGCCATTAAGTTATGAGGAGTTAGCTCAAATTCCTCTCTGACTTCGCCAATAATTTCTAACAGGCGATCGTTACAATAAACTTCGTTTGTAGAGCAATACCAATCCCAAATTCCGTCGTTTGCTCCTTCCAAAACTAAACGATAGCGTTCTTCGCTTTCTCTTAAACGATCGCCAGCAACTATCGCAGCTTGCTCTGCCCGGTACAATCGTACCGCCTGGCGTAAGATTTGATACAAGTTTTCTGGGGTAATTCTTGACTTGGGGAGATAGTCAAAAGCTCCAGCTTTCATGATTTCTACAGCAATGCGCTCGTCTCCTTGCCCAGTGAGGACAATTATCGGGGTAGCAATTCCTAGTGAACGGATTTGCTGCACTAACTCAAGTCCGTTGCCATCGGGGAGGATGTAGTCGAGGAAAATACAGTCAAAGGTTTGTTGTTGTAATATCGCGATCGCGCTCTGGCATTCGGTTGCTTCTGTCCACTCCATTGCTACGCCAGCAGACTTTAGACTGCGTTTCACGGCCATTCTGTCTACTTCATCATCATCCACCACCAATATTTTGACAGTTTCTTCCATATTTTTCGGCTATTAGCTATTTAGCTATAAGCTCAGTTTATATTATTCGTTATCAGGCTTTATGGAATTTCAACTAAAGTCCAATATTTATTCATAGTTGCTACAGTTTCTACAAAGTTAGAAAAAGTTACTGGTTTTAAAATATATCCAGCAACATTTAGCTTGTAGGCTTCTACTTTATCTTTATCTTCGTTTGATGTAGTTAAAACAATTACTGGAATTGATTGTAATTGTGCGTCGGCACGTAGCTCGCGCAGAAATTCTATGCCATTCATTTTTGGCATATTCAAGTCTAGTAGAATTATTCTTCTAACTTGGGGTATATTTATTTTTTGGTTGCTACCTCTTAATACAGATAGAGCCTCTAAGCCATTAGAGGCAAAGAAAAGTGGATTTGTAATGTTGTTTTTTTTAAACGCCCTTTGCACGTTCATTACATCCACTTCGTCATCTTCGACAAGCAGAATGTTAATCATTTTGGCTGTCATTATTTGAGTATTATATTGTTAATTATTGCCG
Source organism: Aliterella sp. E5.1 (assembly GCF_057473825.1). Lineage (NCBI taxonomy): Bacteria > Bacillati > Cyanobacteriota > Cyanophyceae > Chroococcidiopsidales > Aliterellaceae > Aliterella > Aliterella sp. E5.1. The sequence continues at coordinate 174,630 of NZ_JBYCCV010000001.1, read as the reverse complement.
ATAAATAAATTCAGGTAATCAATCATTAGACAGGTTAATATTTTTGACAAGCCAACATATCTAAAGGCAGATTTTAGGTGGTTTTAAGTTCTTCACAGCATTATTGCGAAAATATCCCCATTTCCCATGGTTATTTATCCCAGGTAAAACTAAACTTGGCTCCATCGCCTTCAACAGAATCTATTTTTATTTTGCCGCCATGATTTTCCACAATCTTTTTGACGATAGCTAAACCAATTCCAGTATTTTCGCTGCGATCGCGGGCTTCTAAAGTTTGAAAGATTCCAAAAATTTTGTCATGATACTCTGGAGCAATTCCCCTACCGTCATCAGCAATTGTAAACTCATAAACTGCACCCTTGTCTTGACCAGAGATTTGCACTTTACCGTCAAGGCGTGGGTGATGCTTGATCGCATTGCCAATCAGGTTAGAAAATACTTGCTCTAGGGGCAATCTTTCTGTAACTAAGGTCGGCATATTTGGGGCAATTTCGACGCTAAATTCGGGAGGTGGAGCAAGGGAGTCAACAATTTCTGTAAGGAGAGAGCCAACAGCCACCGAAGACTTGTCACAAGTCACGCGCCCGCTCCGGGAAAATTGCAGCAAGCCATTAATCAAAGCTTCCATGCGATGGACGCGCCCGCGTAGCAAGTTCATTTGATGGCGAGTTTCGTCAGTTAGTAGTTCAGCCGTATCTTCTTCAATCCATTGGGAAAGATTTGCGATCGCGCGTAAAGGTGCTTTGAGGTCGTGAGAAGTGACGTAGGCAAACTGATCTAATTCCTGGTTGCGCTTTTCTAAAGCAGTATTAGTTTGGGTAAGAATAGTCGTCAAGTAAGCTAATTCATTGGCACGAGCCGTCAGCGCTGCTTCGACAGTTTTGCGTTCTTGAATATCTGTACACACCCCCACCCACTCGCGGATAGTGCCATCGGTGGCAATTACGGGAACACCCCGCGCCGCAAAGTAACGATAGCTGCCATCAGTAGCGCGTATTCGGTATTCGGTATCATAAAGGTTTTTTGTTTTTACTGCCTCGTTCCATTCAGTAGTAGTGCGCTCCCGATCCTCTGGATGCACAGCAGCTAACCAACCCCAACCTTTAACTTCTGCTTGGCTTTGACCTGTGTAATCCCTCCAGTGGGGAATATCAATGACTTGCCCTTCAGCGTCGGTTGTCCACACAATTTGCGAAGTAGCGATAACTAAAGAGCGATAGCGTTCTTCACTTTGGCGCAGGGCTTCTAGAGAGTCAAAGTGCGACTTCATACTAGCTTTGGCTTCGCTGCACGCGGCTTGCTCTTTAGCAGACAATTCCTCTTTGAGACGGTCAGCTTCAGCTAATTGTTCGGTACGTCTTCGCACTCGCTGCTCTAATTGAGCATTGAAAGCGCTAATTTGAGCGATCGCACTTTGGCGTTTGGTAATGTCTGTAACTAAAGACGTGACCCCAAATATATTGCCCTGATTATCAACTAAGGGTTGGTTGTACCATTCACAGATAATTCCCGCACCATCTTTAGTAATATTTTCATTAATGCTCCGAGTCCCACCTCGACGTTGCAGCAGTTCTTGCCAAACCCGGTTGACTTGCTCTAATCCACTACCGGGAACGATAAAAGCACCATGACGACCGATGACTTCACTGCTACAGTAGCCAAAAATTGCTTCGGCAGCTTTGTCCCATTGGACAACTTCAAAATTTAGGTTCCACTCAATTACAGCTAAGGGATTTTGTTGTATAGAGTTGAGATATTGGATTTGGGGCAGTGGTTGGGTCTGATTAAAGTTTTGGGGAGTACAACTTACTATCCAGTTATCAGTGTTGTCAGTTTTTTTTACAGGGATAGCTTGTTCCAAAAACGAATTGTAACTACCATCGACTGCTTGGAGACGATAGATAATTTGATAGAACTGATTTTGAGTAAGAGCTTGTCGCCTAGTTGCTAAGAGGCGATCGCGATCTTCTGGGTGTATGCTGCGTTCAACCCCCCAACTTAATAACTCTAATTCACTAAGCTCGTTGAAGTCCATAAGAAAAATGTATTATGCCGAGTAAATTTGAACAACTTTTGTGCCATCTGTTTGCTGCTATTTTGGCGCAGTGACGAGATCCCCTAAACTTGATAATCTAGTAGACGTGATATCCTCGTAAAAGCTATAGGAAATTATAATTTTTTGTATTATTAAAATACTAATAAGATTAATGCCAATAGGTTGGATCGCTGCTACAGAAGATAGATTTCCTCTAGCCCTTCTATAAATTCAATTGTTTTAAAGTAAAGCACAGTAAACGGCGGACGTTGACAATGACTAAGATTCGCGTTGCATTAATTGAAGACCACGATCTCACCCGTGTAGGGATTAGAACCGCGCTGCAACAGCGTCAAGAGATTGAAGTGGTAGGCGAAGCAGCTAATGCTAGTGACGGGCTAAAACTGCTAGAAGCAGAACATCCAGATATTGCCATTGTTGACATTGGCTTACCCGATAAAGATGGAATTGAGCTAACACGGCAATTAAAAGCCAGCCAAGATCCCGCAGACGAATCAAGAACTAAGGTTTTGATTTTGACACTCCGAGACAACAAAGAAGCCGTACTAGCAGCTTTTGCTGCCGGAGCAGACTCTTACTGCATGAAGGACATTAGTTTTGATAATTTGCTAGAAGCCTTGCGCGTCACCCATGGCGGCAATGCGTGGATAGATCCGGCGATCGCCCGGATTGTTCTGCAACAAGCCCAGCAAACCCCAGAAGGAAGTACGGAAAACGTGGTAGTTGACAGCAAAACTGTATCTATTAATGCCGCCGATGCGGAATATGACCAAATGATTGCTGCTTACCCGCTAACAGAACGGGAATTAGAGGTTTTGCAGTTAATTGTTGAAGGTTGTAGCAATGCCATAATTGCTGAAAAATTGTATATTACCGTCGGTACAGTCAAAACTCATGTTAGGAACATCCTAAATAAATTGTGTGCTGATGACCGCACCCAGGCGGCGGTAAGGGCTTTGCGTTCGGGCTTGGTAGGTTAATTTAAGTAGAGACGTTCTGCCGCAACGTCTCTACCTATCGTCGGAGACTAAGAAGTTCTTGGGGAGACGCGAGTAGCTTTACTGTGACAGAAACAATTTTTTGCTGAGCATTGAGGTTAAATAGCCAAGATACATTTACGCCAAATAAAGGCATTTGAACTTTGCCATTGACGCGGATTTGAACTAAGTCATTTTCTTGGCTTTCGACAATTCCTTGAGCAGGTTCGGCTGTTAGTCCTAGGGCTTCTTGCTGGAGGTAAGATGAAATCGCCTCAGCGCCGACAATACCCGACTCGAAAGGTGCGTACATCACGCCATCGGCGGCAAATAAAGCAGCCGTAGAAGTAAAATCACCAGCATTTAACGAGCTAAAGTAGGTTGAGATTGTCGCATTGTCGATACCAGTAATAGATTGTGTAACTGTATTCTTTTGCATAAAATTTTCTCTAGGAACACAAAAACGGATAGATAGGCTTTAGGTTATCTATAAATAAGGTTAAGACCTAGTTCCTAAAGAGAGATCCTTAGACTACCTATGACTTCAAACCCTCACCCTCTTACCAGTACGCAAATAAAGCTCAAAGCCTTAGAAATCGGCTTCCACAAAGTAGGAATTGCCAAGGTAGACGATACTGATTTAGAGGTACAGCACTTAAAATCGTGGCTCAATCTAGGTTATCAAGCTGATATGGTATGGATGGATAACCCCAAGCGCCAAGATGTTCGTTTAGTCATGCCCCAAGTGCGGAGTATTATTTGCGTAGCATTGAACTACTACACTCCCCACCAACGCCCAGATAGCCCTGATTATGCCAAGATTTCTCGCTATGGGTGGGGACGAGACTATCATAAAGTAATGGATAAAAAGCTAAAAGCTTTAAATAACTGGTTGCAAACCTACCCCGATGTGCGATCACATTATGCCGCAGATACTGCACCCATTCAAGATAAAGTTTGGGCGCAAAAAGCTGGAATTGGCTGGATTGCCAAAAATGGCAATGTAATCTCTAGAGACTATGGATCTTGGATATTTTTGGGAGAAATTCTCACAAACCTAGACTTAACTACCGATATCCCCCATACTGAACACTGTGGTAGTTGTACTCGTTGCCTTGATGCTTGTCCCACTGGTGCGATCGCGCAGCCTTTTGTTGTTGATGCCAATCGCTGCATTGCCTATCATACAATTGAAAACCGCGAGGAAAATTTGCCAGAGGCAATCTCTACTCATCTTCAAGGTTGGGTTGCGGGCTGCGATATCTGCCAAGATGTTTGTCCGTGGAATCAGCGTTTTGCGAAGGAGACAGATATAGCCGAGTTTCAACCTTATCCAGAAAATACTGCCCCAAAGTTGAGTCAGTTAGCAGAAATTTCTAACGAGGAATGGAGCAAGCGTTTTACGGCTTCAGCGTTGCGACGAATTAAACCAGAAATGTTACGACGAAATGCTAAAGCAAACTTATCCACCGCGACTCAAAAGAATGACTAACACCTTTTTCAACAACCATGAATCCAAAAGTAATTATTTTTGATTTTGATGGTACTATTGCCGACTCACTAAAGGTGCTAGTTGATATTAGCAATCGTTTAGCTGTGCAATTTGGCTACAAACAAACAAGTCTTGCCGAACTTACTCAAATTCAGAACTTAACTTCGAGAGAAATTATTAAGCAGTCAGGGATTTCTATTTTTAAAGTCCCGTTTTTAGTTAAAAAGGTTAAAGCTGAATTGAGCTTAGAAATTAAAACTTTAAACTTCTTCCCTGGGATGAGAGAAGCTTTAATTGAACTCTATCAGTCAGGTAATAAGTTAGTAATTATTAGTTCTAATTCAAAAAGTAATATTTTAGCATTTTTAGAACACAATAACTTTGCAGATAAGTTTTATTATATTTATTCTGGTTCTACTATTTTCGGGAAAGATAAAGTAATTAATAGATTTATCCGGCAAGAAAATATTGATATTAACGATGTTATTTACGTAGGCGACGAGACTAGAGATATAGAGTCGGCAAAAAAAAGTAAAGTAATTGCGATCGCAGTTAGTTGGGGTTTTAATACTAAAGAAGTATTAATGAAACAAAATCCAGATTTTTTGATCGAGCAACCAAGCGAACTAATAGATATTCTTAAAAAGCAAGAATTGACTATCAAGTAATAATTGCGCTTATTTAATCCAATTTCAAGCGCAATTATTTACTAGCAAGTTTACTTACCAGGTTGACCTTTTTCTAAAGCTTTTTGCATCAGATCGTCATCAACATTACTCGCCGCACCAGTCGAAGCGTCAACATCTTTTGCCATACCCATATAATCGCTAGGATCGCCAGTGGACACAGCTTCTGATTTATCTTCCGATTGGGTTGTAGTCGCAAACTGATTGGCGGTTGCCTTATCCGCAGCTTCAGCACCTTCGGAAGTGCGATCGATATCACTAACGCTAAATTGTTGAGCGGCGGCGTAGTCGGCATCAACATCGACGGAAGGCTTTTTTTCTGTACCTTCAGTCATACTTTCGGCGGCAAGTTGAGCATCTTGAGTTGAAGCTTGCTTAGGATCGGGTTTTACTGAGTCTGCCATAGTATCAAATCCTAGAACGATTTTTTATTTGTGAAGTCATCCTATCAAAGCGATCCCCTATTCCGATAACCCCATTAAGATAGATTTTTCGATTAGTTGCAAAGTAAGTAGCTAATTAGCAAAAATCTCTCTCTTGGAGGGCGATTTAAAGTATTAATCTCTGTTAAGCCTAAGCAACGGTCAATTTAATTCAAAGTAGAGATAAATTATGGCTTCAAGTCATGCAGCAAATCAGCCTCAAGCACTTACAAGCGAAACCCAAGATGCGGTTAAAGCTTTTCAAAGCTTGGATACCGATCCTAAATTAGCTGTGTTTTATTACATTTATGAAAAGATGGGCGATTCGATAACCCCGGCAGCACCAGCAGCAACGGAACCTGAATTAGCGCCGAGATTGTTGGGTGATTATTACAACTTATCAAAAGACGAGCAGTTGGCAATTATGCGGCAAATTGTCAACTGTGAAGATACAGATTATTCTCGTGCTTATGGAGCTTTAAAAGAAAACAATCAATTAATGGTTTGGTATGCTTGGGCGCAAGGGATGGGGGATTCGGTAGTAGGGATGCCGCAAAATTACGAGAAAACGCAAGCTATTACTGGTGTGTTGTCTCAAATAGAAACACTAAGTTTTGATGACCAAATTTCCATATTGCGAACAATTGCGGGCAACATGGGTTGTAGCGATGTTAAGCCAATTGAAACTCAAGCGCAGACCGGGAAAACTTCGAGTCTTTAGGTAAGGAGAATGGGAAATTAGTCAGTGAAACTATTACCCATTACTCATATTTTAGGATGCGGCAACTTGTCCAATCTCTGCGGGGGTAAGGTGGGAGTGGACAACTTGCCCATCACGAAACCAAACTATGCGCCTTGTTTGACGGGCGACATCAGATTCGTGCGTAACCATAACGATAGTAATTCCGGTAGCATTGAGTTCGCTAAAAATGTCCATGACTTCTTGAGTAGTACGAGAATCGAGAGCGCCCGTAGGTTCATCAGCAAGAAGTAGCACTGGACGATTGACGATCGCTCTTGCAATGGCAACTCGTTGTTGTTGTCCGCCAGACAATTGATTGGGGCGATTATTGAGGCGATTATCTAAGCCGACACGCTGGAGAGCTATTGTAGCGCGATCGCGTCTTTCCTTAGCACTAATACCCGCATAAACCATAGGCAGCATGACATTTTCCAGAGCGCTAAGTTGGGATAACAGGTGAAATTGCTGAAAAACGAAGCCAATTTTAAGATTGCGAATACTTGCCAAATCGCCATCATCTAAAGCAGCGACATCCACCGTATCGAGGTAGTAGTGTCCGCTAGTCGGGCGATCGAGACAGCCAATCACATTCATAGCGGTAGACTTACCCGAACCCGAAGCGCCCATAATGGCGCAATATTCGCCAGATTCCACAACCAAATTAACATCAACTAGCGCCCGTACTTCCGTTTCGCCAGCACCATAAATTTTAGAAATATTTTCAAGGCGAATAATCGCCGAAGTAGAAGTAATTGGTATTGTTTGAGATATAAGTTTGTTGTCTAACATTTCATAGAATTTATTGAATCAATATCTTTATTTTGCAAATTAAAGATACTTTTGACACACGGGATGGAGAAGTCATGGCGTTGGTTGAATGTTAAAGTGCGAAGTTATTGGCGATCAAATTACCCTAACCAAGATTCCAAATCTGCAACAGTTGTAAAATCCAACAAAGCCTCGCCCAAAGCCTCCAATTCCTCAAGACTTAGAGCGCTCACTTTTGCCGTTGCTTCCGATGATAGACTACCCAACTTCCGGGTAAGTTGCTTGAGAACTAATGCTCTACCTTCAACGGTACGACCTTGGATTAAACCCTGTTCCAGTCCTTCAGCCCGACCTTCGCGTAAAATAAATTGATACATTGTAGACTCGCGCATCACTGGACTCCTCATTAATTGTCGGATCGTCTGTTCCTCTAATTCTAACCCCGCTAAAATACTGGTCGCGGCTACTAAATTACTCTGTTCTCTAGGGTCAGCGATCTGCTCTAACTCCCTCGCTACTTGCGCTAACACGCTTTCCTTATCTGCTGCCTGGCTTAATACGGCGTAAGGTACCAGTCCCGATGTACTCAAAAATACCTCTACTGGTTCTTCCCATAAGCGAATGACGCGAAACTGGTGAGTCATTACGGGAGTTTGATATCGTTCTTGTCTAACTAAGTTCGAATTCGTTTTTTTCAGGTAGATGACTACTTGTTGAATATTTCTTTGTGGAAACTTGCGTTTTAAACGCAGATAATAGTCCGCCATCCGAAAGGGTATTGTGTCATCACCAACGGTTTGAAACTCTGTGTGGAGAATCATATCGGTTGATTGTAGCAACATCACGCTGTCGGCTCTAATTGGTTCTACATTCAGTTCGGTAGGATTAACGGTAGTCAGAGGGAGGGATTGACCTAGTAACCACGCTGCAAAATCAGCAGAATACTGTTCGATGAGAAATTTGGAGATGTTGTCAATCACTGTCGGAGCATTATTGAGGAGACAACCATTACTACTCTGTATACACCGAAAGGCATTGCTAGGGTCTGGTTAAACAAAATAATTGAAGATATAAGCCCCAACGTTAAGCACTTCGTAAAGCCACAATCGGGTCTAGTTGTGCCGCACGACGAGCAGGAATAACACCAAAAAACAAGCCAATTCCACCAGAAACACCCACAGCAAGAGCGATCGCTACTGAGGAAATTCCGGCTTCCAAGGGAGATAGCGCCCCAACTAATAATATGCCGCCAACACCCAAAGCCGTACCCAGCAGACCCCCAGCAGCAGAAAGAATTACAGCTTCAATAATAAACTGCACCAAAATATCTTGCTGAGTAGCGCCAATAGCCTTACGCAGCCCAATTTCTTGAGTGCGCTCCGTTACAGAAACCAGCATAATGTTCATGATGCCAATCCCGCCTACAAACAGCGAAATAGATGCGATCGCACCAAGCATAATTGTTAAAGCGCCAGTGACTTTACCGACTGTTTCTAGCGCATCTTTTTGGGAACGAATTGTAAAATCATCTTCGCCATTCAGCTTGTGGCGCAGACGGAGTAAATTGCGTAGTTGAAATTCCGCCGCTTCCACGCTTTCGGTATTTTTAGCTGAAGCAACTAGATATGTTAACGGAATACCATAGGGAGAAGTTCGCCCCACAATGCGATTTGCCATCGTCGTAATTGGCACAAAAGCCGCATCATCGTAGTCTGTACCAAAGCCCGATCCTTTAGATTCTAGTACCCCTACTACTTGATAAGTAGCATTTTTAATTCGTACCTGTTGACCAATAGGCGACGTATTTGCAAACAGTCTAGTTGCCAAGTCCGAACCTAATACAGCGACTTGATTGCTGCGCTTGGTGTCGATTGGAGTTAAAAATCGCCCCAACCGAGTTTCAAAATCGCGCACGGTGAGAAAACTGGGCGTAGTACCAATTACGCTAATATCGGTATTTTTATTGCGATAGGTAACTACGGCTCTACTATTAACTTCTGGGGCTACTCCTGCAATCGTAGGGACTTGACTTGCGATCGCTTCCGCGTCAGCTAGTACCAAAGTTTTTGGTAAGTCGAAAGTAATACGCTGAGTTTCGCGATTGCCAGGAATAACAAATAAAACATTGGGACCTAACGATTCTAATTCCCCAGCAATATACTTTTGCGCTCCTTCGCCAATCCCAATCATGGCAATTACCGAAGCATTGCCGATAATAATACCTAGCATAGTCAGAGTGCTACGCAGCTTGTTGGCGAGGAGAGTAGTCACCGCCATTTTGACGCTTTCTACAGGATTCATTTATTTTTCCGTACTGTCTAGTTTGTAGTTAGGAGGAGGAGAGAGAAAAATACGATCGCCATTTTCGACTCCCGACACAATTTGTGTTTTGTCTTGAATCGCCGAACCAATTTCTACTGGGCGAAACTGAGCTTGTTTTTTTTCATCGGGAATTAGTACCCCAGTTTGTCCTTGCTTATTAGTAACAATTGCGGCGGTGGGGACGACCAAAGCATCTTGTACGGCTGCGCCCACAATAGTTAGATCGACATTCATGCCCGATTTTAGTTGTTCTTGTCCAGTAGTTAGAGCAATCCGCACTTGAAAGGAAGTTACATTTTGCTCTACTACCGCCTCTGGAGAAATTAGCCGGACTTGACCTTTAAATACTTGATTTGGGTAGGCATCGGCAACAATTTCCACCATTCTTCCTTGCTTAACTTGCCCGATATCGACTTCAGGGACTTGAGCGAGAACTTCTAAGCCGCGAGACACTGCCACAATGGAGGTAGAAGTTGCCGAAGCTGTACTAGAGGCGGAAGTTGTTGGGGTCACAAACGCGCCTTCAGTTGCGTATTTTTGCGTGACTATGCCAGAAAATGGAGCGCGGATAATGGTGTCATTTAGCTGGACTTGCACGGCTTTGAGTTCGCTTTGGGCAGCGGCGACCGATGCCTCAAATTGGTCGATTTGTTCGGGACGAGAACCATTTTGAAGTTGCTGCAAAGCTTGCTCTGCTTCGGTTACGGCAGCTTGCCTTTGGTCGATTTCTTCGGTGCGGCTGCCGCTTTTTAAGTCTGCAAGCCGTCTTTGGGCTTCAAGCAAGTTGGCTCTAGCAGTGCGATCGTCAGCAATTACTTCATCTAGAGCATCTTGGGCGATCGCACCAGAGGCGGCTAAATTGCGGTTGCGTTGGACGCGGCTAGAAGTTAAATTTACTCGCGCTCTAGCAGCTTCTACCTGGGCTTGTGCCTGGGCAATTTCTTCTGGGCGATTGCCTGTACGAGCTTGGTTTAGTTGCGCGCGAACTTGATTTAGACGCGCTCTAGATTGGGCAATTTCTTCCGGGCGACTTCCGGCGCGAGCTTCGGCTAGTTGGGCTTGGGCTTGGGCGAGGTTGGCGCGAGCTTTGCTTAGTTGCGCTTGCAAGTTGGAGTCGTCCATACGAGCAATAATTTGCCCTTGCTCTACGCTGTCTCCTTGCTCTACAAGCAATTGTGCCAAAAGCCCGGAGTTTTTGGGGCTGAGGTTAACGGTTTGTACGGGTACGACTTTGCCACTAGCGTTGATGCGGAGGGTGACATCGGCGGAAACTACAGGGACGGTTAAAGCTGCAATATCTATTTTGGGCGAGGCTTGCCTATTTATTACCCAGTAGGTTGACGAGCTAACTATAATACCAGCACTTAATAGCCCTATAAACCACCTGGAAGGATGTTTGACTTTGCCAATTAGAGGAATTTGGATCGGGGTGGTCATGCAATAACTCACTAAAAAATGAGCAAGCAGTAAGGAAATGGATAATTATTTATGGCTCTTAAGAGCAAAACTTAAGTTGTATTCTAATTTTAGCAATTTGTGAAGCCCTGCGTGCGCGATTGCGCTATCGCCCCATGCAGGTAGAGATCGCTCTACCTTAAAATCTCTAGAGTTAGAATAGAAAAAATAGTAGTGCAAACAAAACGTGACTATTTCCGAGCATTGGCAACAACGAGTTGGTTCGCAAAGAGATTGGGTATGGCGCGGTTGGCAAACTCGTTATACTTATGTCCGTTCTCCCCAAAAGGCAAGTACGCCGATAATTTTGTTGCACGGGTTTGGAACTTCCATTGGACACTGGCGCAAAAATTTAACAGTGTTGGGCGAGTCTCATACTGTTTATGCTTTAGATATGCTGGGTTTTGGCGCTTCCGAAAAACCCGTAATTAATTATAATGTTGAGCTTTGGGTAGAGCAAGTTTACGATTTTTGGCAGACTTTTATCGGCACTCCGGTCGTATTAGTTGGTAATTCTACAGGTTCGCTAGTGACTTTGGCACTGGCACAGGCTCATCCAGAGATGGTAGAAGGTATAGCGATGTTGAGTTTGCCGGATTTGTCCGTGCGGGAGGAGACTATACCTAAATTACTGCGCCCGACGATCGCCTCTATTGAAAGTTTGGTTGCTTCAAAGCTATTACTTAAAACTATATTTCGTGCGGTAAACCGACCGGGAATAGTGAAGAAATGGGCAGCTATGGCTTATTCCAACCCGGAAGCGGTGACGGATGAATTAGTAGATATTTTATTAGGTCCAGCACAAGATCGAGGTAGTGCAAATGCTTTTGCTGGAATTTTAAAAGCGATGATTGGTTCGGGTTTTGCTCCGAGGGTAAAAAATGTATTGCCGAACTTAAAAGTACCAATATTGTTAATTTGGGGACAGCAAGATCGCATGGTTCCTTATAGCTTTGCGCGACAATTTGCCGATTACAATCCCCAATACGCGCAGCTAGTTAGTCTAGAAAATGTCGGGCATTGTCCCCATGATGAATGTCCAGAGGTAGTTAATCAAGCGCTTTTAGACTGGATTAGTGGTTTTGGCGCTAAAAGTTACGTTCGCATTTTAGCGGAACGCTAAGAAAGTTTTTAGACGAAGCTGGGCGCAGATCTTTGGGCTTCGGCGACCTTTGCAGCCAGTAGAAGGCTGAGGCTATCGATAATATGGTTGCTTTCAGCTACAGCTTGGTTTGCTCCTTGGGCGAAGGTACTGCGAGTGGTTTCAAAGGCGCACTTTAAGGAGGTCCCGTCTTTGTTTTCTACTAATTGAGCGAGGCGGCTGTAAGTGTTTGCTAATCTAGAAATCGCTTGACGGCGTTCAACGTCAGTTAGCATGATATCGACATATAAAGCCGGATCTTGGGCAAATAAGCGGCTAACTATGTCAATTTCTAAGCGGTAAAGCGGGCTAGAAAAGTCTAGGCTGCGACTGATATCGATACCTTCTTCAGCTAAAAATACGCCCAAGCTAAAGGTTGTAAAGTGTCGGATTGCCTGAATTGCTACCATCATGCGATCGTGTTCTTCGGGCGTGCAAGCAATTAGTTTGCCGCCACTGCTTTCAATTAAGTCTAAAAGCCACTGAAAAACCTGCGCTTGGCGACCTGGGCAGACTACAACATTTTGCGATAGAAATGATTGTACCCCAGATCCAAACATTGGATGCAGGCTTAAAACTGGTCCCTGATGTTGTTTGAGTAGTTCTTGAACTATGGGGGTTTTAACGCTAGTAATATCTGCTAAGGCTGTATCTGCTTTGAGGTAGGGCGCGGCTTGTTGAATTACGGTTAAAGTGTGTTCGATAGGGACGCAAACTAATACTAACTGGGCTTCTCCTAATAGTCGTGGCGCTTCGTCCCAGTCATTATGTTCGAGGATGCTAACGTCATGCCCAGCATTAGATAGTTGTTGGCTAAAAAAGCACCCTAGTTTACCGTGACCACCAATTATAGTAACTTTTCGGGGTTTGACTGGGGCAGGAGGAGTAGAAAATGCGATTGCCGCAGCGCAGCTAATTGTAATACTTTTCCACACAAATTCTGGTACGCCAGCTTGGGCTAGGAGTTTAGTAATATCGCCCGATTCTGCTTGTACAGGTAGATTTGAATCGTTTAAAATCGCAATTCTTTTGCTAAGTAAGCTAATTATTTCCCGATCGATTTCTTTGAGAATCAAAGGCAACATGACTAAACTCCGGGAATACGATTGACCCAAAAGGGGAAATAAATCCCCTGACTATGCTATTTTTCGATGAAGCTACGGTTGTACAGCCAGATTTTTACTGCATAAACTTTACTAATTGCTCTAGTTTTGACCAGGCTGCACCACTGCGGAGGATGTCTTTGGCGATCGCAATACCTTTGATGTATTCTTCTGAGGAGATTGCCTTACCTACACAAAGCGCTAAGGCGGCGTTCAAAGCAACAACATTTTGTTGTACTTCTGTGCCTTTACCTTGCAGGACATTTTTGAGAATATGGGCGTTTTCAGCGACATCTCCGCCTTTAATTTCGGCGGTTGCGGCTTTTCTTAGACCAAGTTCTTCAGCGTTTAATGTCCTTAAGCGGACTTGATTGTTTTCTAATACCGCTAAGTCGTTAATGTCTGCTAACCCAGCTTCGTCTAGCTTCTCTCTACCATGAACGACGATCGCTCTTTCTGTTCCTAGTTGCGATAATGCACAGGCAATTGTCTCTACTAAGCTAGGATCGCAAACCCCAATGATTTGCCCGGTCGGTTGCATAGGGTTGACTAAGGGTCCTAGTAGATTAAAAACTGTACGCACTTTTAAGGTTTTGCGTAATGTTCCTACAGCCTTTAGTGCGGGATGCCACCCTGGTGCAAATAAAAAGGTGATGCCAATCTCCTCTACTGCGGCGGTTACTTTCTCAGGTTCTGAGTTGAGATTGATTCCTAGAGCTTCTAATACATCGGCGGAACCCGTTTTACTAGAAGCTGAACGATTGCCGTGCTTGGCAACTTTCACCCCGGCTGCTGCCGCAACAAACGCTACCGCCGTTGAAATATTAAATGTTGATGCTCCGTCTCCTCCGGTTCCGCAGGTATCAATCAATGGTGTGGAACTGGGGAGACTTTTAGGCATTGCTGACTGGGCGTGCAAAACTTGAGCCATACCTACCAATTCTTGGGCAGTTACGCCTTTGGCTTGGATGGCGGCGAGAATTGCTCCCGATAATACGGGCGGTATTGCCTCGGTTAACCATCCTTGCATCAAATCGGCGGCTGTGGGGATGCTAAGACTTTGCCTGTCTAGCAATTGTTGCAATAACAATGACCAGTCAATTTCGCTAGGTTTTGCCGTTATATTGTCAACGGTCGCTTGAGTTACAGCTATCATGGCGATTTTTTTAGTTATTTAGTTAACTGTCTTTGTGCAAAACTTTTGCTACTGTTTGTACGTCTTTGTCGCCACGTCCCGAACAATTGATCACAATTCTGGGGCTGCCTTTAAGCTGGGGGCAAAGGGTGTCTAAGTAAGCGATCGCATGGGCTGTTTCTAAGGCAGGAATAATTCCTTCTTGTTGCGATAGTAGTTGCAACGCATCTAGTGCCTGCTGGTCGGTGACGCTGTAGTATTCGGCGCGCCCTAGTTCTTTGAGGTAACTATGCTCTGGTCCTACTCCGGGATAGTCTAATCCGGCGCTAATTGAATGTGCTTCAACTACTTGCCCGTCGTCGTCTTGCAATAAGTAACTCATTGCCCCGTGCAGTACACCAACTCGCCCTTTTGTTAAGGTAGCGGCGTGTTTTTCTGTTTCTACGCCTTCTCCGGCGGCTTCTACACCAATCATTCTGACATTGGGTTCGCGGACAAATTCGTGAAATAGTCCCATGGCATTAGAACCGCCACCTACGCAAGCAAGCAGAATATCCGGCAATCCGCCCCATTTTTCCTCAGCTTGCCAGCGAGTTTCTTGTCCGATTACAGCATGGAAGTCTCGCACTAGCATCGGGTAGGGATGAGGACCTGCTACAGAACCTAAGATGTAGTGAGTATTTTCTACATTTGTTACCCAGTCGCGAATCGCCTCGGAAGTCGCGTCTTTAAGCGTTCCCGTTCCGGCGGATACGGGGCGGACTTCGGCTCCCATTAAGCGCATCCGAAAAACGTTGAGGGCTTGGCGTTCCATGTCTTGAACGCCCATATAGATTACGCAATCAAAGCCAAACCGAGCGCATACGGTGGCAGTAGCAACTCCATGTTGTCCGGCTCCAGTTTCAGCGATAATCCGCTTTTTACCCATCCGCTTTGCTAGTAATACTTGCGCTAAAGCGTTATTAATTTTGTGCGCGCCTGTATGGTTTAAGTCTTCGCGTTTGAGGTAAATTAGCGGGCTGCTATTTGCTGTTGCGTAGTGGGCGGTGAGGCGTTCGGCAAAATACAAAGGTGTAGGACGACCAACATAATCTTTGAGCAGTCCTTGCAATTCTTCTTGAAACCCCAACTCGTTGCAATACTTGTCAAAAGATGCTTCTAGTTCCTCCAAAGCAGGCATGAGGGTTTCCGGCACGTACTTACCACCAAACTTACCAAACCGACCGAGGGCATCGGGTCTTTTGGGGTCGGAGGCTGTGATGTCATAGATTTCTTGAATGCTGACCATTATGAAAATCCTTTATATTTAGCTAAATTATTTGACTTAAGCTGAGACTACTGGTTGTTTGACAGTTGCGATCGCATTTTTTAATTCTTGACACAGTTTTTCCACCGCTTGCAATCCTTCGGTTGGCGTTCCGGTTTCTAAGGCTCTGACAAAGGCGCTACCGACAATTACCGCGTCTGCACCCCATTCCATTACTTGCTTGGCTTGTTCGGGCTTGGCGATCCCAAAACCAACGCCAATCGGCTTATCGGTGAGTTGGCGCATTTCCACAAGTAAATCTTTGACTCTACTTTGAATTTGACTCCGCATTCCCGTTACACCCGTAACACTAACTAAATAAATAAATCCTTGCGACTTAGCAGAGATTGCTTTTATTCTAGTTTCAGAACTTGTAGGCGCAACTAATAAAATTAGCTCAATTCCCAAACTAGCCGCCGTTTCCAGCAACTCGTCTGCTTCTTCTAAAGGTAAATCTGGTACTACTAAGCCTTTGACACCAACACGAGCTATTTGCTCTAAAAATGGTCTAATTCCCCGATTTAAAATTGGGTTGTAGTAAGTAAATAAAATTATTGGTGCTTGAATTTCGGGGCTAACTTTTTCGACTATTTCTAGCACTTGCTCTAATTTTGTACCTTTTTGCAAAGCGCGAGTAGCCGCCGCTTGAATTACCGGACCATCAGCTAAGGGATCGGAATAGGGAACGCCAAGTTCAATTAAGTCTGCGCCATTACGATCTAGCACCTTTATCGCTTCGGCGGTAGTTTCTAAATCTGGATCTCCCGCAGTAATAAAGGGAATTAAAGCGCATTGTTTGGCTTGGCGTAAAGAGTTGAGGCGTTGAGAAATAGCATTCATTGTCATAATTTACCTAAAAAGTAAGCACCAATTGGCAATTAGTAGTTAGCTTGTTTTATTGTCCAACAAACTCCGCACCGCTTGTTCAACATCGGGTTGTTTAACTAAAGATTCGCCTACTAATACACTGCGAACCCCGGCTCCAGCAACAATAGACAAATCTGTAGACGAGTACAAACCAGATTCGCTGACAACAGTTATGCCCAAACTTGTCAAATGTTGCGATTTTGCTTGCATTAGTTGGCTAGTTGTTGCCAAATCAACGTTGAAAGTTTCCAAATTCCGGTTATTGATTCCGACTAAACGTAAGTCACAAAGGGTTAAAACGCGATCAAGTTCAGCTAGAGCGTGTACTTCTATTAAAGCGTTCATACCCAAAGAATGAATTAAGTACAAAAATTCTTGCAGCTTTTGATCGGGTAAAATAGCCGCAATCAAAAGTACCGCATCCGCACCCGCCACTCGTGCCTTATAAATTTGGTAAGTATCGATAACAAATTCTTTGCATAATAAGGGAACTTCTACCATAGGGCGGATTTTTTGCAAATTTTCAAAGCTACCTTGAAAAAATTTGCTGTCCGTCAATACAGACAAACAAGATGCGCCACCACGAACGTAAGCAGTGGCAATTTCTACCGGATCGAAGTCTTGGCGAATTATTCCCTTACTTGGAGATGCTTTTTTGACTTCAGCAATTAGGCTGGGGTAGTGCAGGCTATTTTGCAAAGCGTTGAGAAAGTCTCGCACCGCCGGAGCAGATTGTAACTGACGCTGCAAATCTCCTAACGGTAACTGCTGGCGCATTTGGGCTATTTCTTGCTCTTTGTGCTGGACAATTTGGGCGAGAATAGGTTGCGGACTTATCTGCGTAGCAGTCACTTTATAACTCCTGTTTGATTATCGAATAAATAAAAATAGGCAACTAGGCGCAGTCGGAGTACCGCTACGAATTGGAAAACACTACACCATTTAATACTTGGCTTGGCTGAGGTCTGTCTTTGGCAAAGGTACAAACAACGTTGGCAATTATTGCTAACCCAACTTCTCCAGCTAAACTCATAATTGATTCTGGATGAAACTGTACCGCCGCAATAGGTAGAGTTTGATGTTCAATGCCCATAATTACATCGTCATGAGAAACTGCCGTTACTTTTAATTCTGGAGGCAGTTTTTGCGGTAAGGCAAACAAAGAATGATACCTACCCACCTCAAAAGATTCCGGTAAACCCTGAAAAGTCCCAGAATTTTCATCGGTAACTAGAATCCGCGATGATTTGCCGTGCTGAGGATAACTTAAAACTCCAAGTTCTCCGCCAAAAGCTTCCACAATACCTTGTAAGCCCAAGCAAACTCCAAATATTGGCAATTGGCGACGAACGCAAGCTTTTACTGTATCTGGTACACCAAAATCCTGCGGTCTACCAGGTCCAGGAGATAATACAACTAAGTCAGGGTCTTCTTCGTCCAAAACTGATTCAGCAAAGCCGTGACGTAAGGTAGTTACTGTTGCCCCAGTTTGGCGGATGTAATTGGCTAAGGTGTGAACAAAAGAGTCTTCGTAGTCGATGAGGAGAACGCGCACTCTACGTCCCTTAACCGCATCTTCACCAATACTTGCATATTCGCTATGTTTTACCTTGCTAGGTAAACTGTTGTTAGTAATTTTTGCGCGGCTAATTGTCTCAAATAGAGCGGCGGCTTTGGTTCTGGTTTCTTGTTCCTCAGCTTCGGCAATTGAGTCATAAAGCACCGTAGCGCCTGCTCTAACTTCAGCGATGGAGTCTTTGAGTCGAATCGTCCGTAAAATCAAACCTGTATTTAAGTCGCCGTTAAACGTCAAACAACCTACGGCTCCACCATACCAACGCCGGACGCTATGCTCGTGCTGTTCTAAAAACTGCATTGCTGCTCGTTTTGGTGCGCCCGTAACGGTCACTGCCCAAGTATGGGTCAAAAAAGCATCTAAAGCATCAAATTCCGGTCTTAATAAGCCTTCTACGTGGTCTACTGTATGAATTAGGTGGCTGTACAGTTCAATTTGTCTGCGACCAATTACTCTTACAGAACCTGGTTCGCAAATTCTTGATTTGTCATTGCGATCTACGTCCGTACACATGGTTAATTCGGCTTCGTCTTTGCCCGAATTGAGCAATTGCAGGATTTGATCGGCATCATCAATTGCATTTTGTCCCCGGCTAATTGTGCCGCTAATGGGGCAAGTTTCAATTCGCTTACCTTCTACTCTGACAAACATTTCTGGCGAAGCGCCAATTAGATACTCTCCGCCCAAGTTAAATATGAATCCATAGGGGCTAGGATTGATTTGCTGCAAAGTTTGAAATAACTTACTTGGTGCTTCTTCACAAGCGGCATAGAAGTTTTGACTGGGGACAACTTCAAATAAATCACCCCGACGGAAGTATTCTAAAGCTGTATGTACTTTGCTTGCATACTCACCTGGGGCATGATCGACGCTGCGCTCGACAACGGCGCGATCGCCTCGATAATCAATTGCTTCGCCTATTCTGGGCAATCCTACTGTACTTCCGTGCTGAGTTTCAAACTCGTACTGCAGCAGAAAAGCACTCTGCAAATAGTAGTCAACTATAACTAATTCGTCGGGCAAGTATAAGACTAAATCGCGCTGATCTTCTGGTCTAATCTGGGTTTTGGGGACAGATTCAAACTGATAAACCAAGTCATAACCAAACGCCCCGTACAGTCCTAAATGCTCATCTTCGTTGCTATAAAAAGCATGGAGAATTTCGCGGACAATGCTAAAAGCGGAAGGTTGTCTGCTGCGTTCTTCCTCGGCAAACAGGCGATCGCTTTGAATAATCGAACCTGCAATAAAGTTTGTTTCTACTTCGATTTTTTCAATTTGGGACTTTTTGGTTAACCGCTCGGCTAAAAAGGGAATTAGGATCGTACCGCGTTTATTTAGGGCTTTGATTGTAAAATTGCGATCGCACGTACTTAGTTCCAGAGGTGGATTCACAAACCCCATCGCCCATCTTTTGTATCTTCCTGGGTATTCGTAACTACTGCCTAATAAACCTCCTCGTTGAGAATTGAGGCTCCATAAAATATCCTCTAAGGCTGTTTCTATGGGTACTTCCGTAACAGTACGAGACACAACAATGCCGCTTTTGGTCGTATAGCAGTGGGAGTCAAACATCATGGAACTTTTCTCACGGATTTATTGCTTGAGGTATTGGCGATTACTTTTTTCACAAAGTAAAGATGACAAAAAACGCAACTTACGTAAAGGTTTCTACCGCAAATAGTAGCGATAAAATGTACTTAAACTTGCAAGTAATTAATCTTACTTTAATAAAATTATTTTGGACGGCATTAAACCTTTGTTATCGCTAGCCAACAATCTTTTTGACAAAGAGAGCATCTTAAAAAATGCTGCTCTCTTTGTCAGAGTAGTTGATATTAATAACTATGTACAATGAATTTTCTTTTGATTAACAAACCAATTCTTTTGATAGTTTAAAAATAGATTCTTTTTTGGAAATACCGTATTTAAATAAGTATTAGAAACAACTAAAAAGCTATTATTTATCCTTTCCGCATCTCTCTTTAGGGAGATTTTAATTATTGATAAAAGTTTTTGGAGTATTGACTTACAGCCTTATTTACAAACTATTTGTTCTAAATTATACAGGTACTTTCAAGTTAAGTCCCTTACTTTGGTAGCGGTAACTTAAATAGCAATAGTAATCGCCAATTATTGAAGATGCTGAAGAATTAATTGACAAACATCAGTTGCGGCAATAGTATCTACATTTAGTAAGTTAGAGTTTTGAGTAATAAATACTGGTTCCTCCTGAGGGGAAACATTAATCGCCCCATGAGAGCCGCGTACTAAACTAGCATCCATCGGTATAACATCCATTAAGTAGCGAAATCCTAACTTTTTCTGCAATAGTTTCAACCCTACTTTAAGTGAAGGAAATTTGATTTGCGGATCGATAAATAGTTCCACCGGATCGTAGCCAGGCTTGCAGTGAATATCGACAGTAGAAGCAAAATCAGGAGCAAAGTTGTCGTCTAACCAATAATAATAAGTAAACCAACTATCTGGTTCCGCCACAGCTACCAATTCTCCAGAGCGTGGATGATTGAGATGATAAGATGTTTTTTCATCTTCTAGCACCTGCGCCACACCTGGGGTTGATTCCAAGATATCTCGCACTTTAGGTATATAACTGCGATCGCTTATATATATGTGAGCAACTTGGTGATCGGCAACTGCAAAAGCCTTGCTTGCACCAGGATCGAGCAACTCGCGCCCCAATTCTTCCCGCACGGCTAATAAACCATTTTCTCGCAACACGCGATTTAAGTGGACTGGGCGCGAAACATCGGTAATACCATACTCCGATAGAACAATTAGTTCAGCATTTCGAGCTTCGTAGTAAGCAATCAAATCGCCACAAATAGAGTCAATTTCCCGCAAATCTTTGTGTATTTGGCTATTTTTAGTCCCAAGGCGCTGCAAACAGTAATCTAAGTGAGGTAAATATACCAAAGTCAGCGTCGGATTGTAGCGTTCCTCCGTCCACTTAGCGCTATCAGCAATCCACTGACTAGAAGTTATGTTTGTATTAGGTCCCCAAAAATTGAATAAGGGAAATTGACCTAAATCCTTGGTAAGATGCGATCGCATTTCCCCAGGTTGAGTATAAATATCGGGAATTTTCCGCCCATCGGCAGGGTACATAGGGCGCGGCGTAACCGCGTAGTCTACCGAGGAGTGCATATTGTACCACCAGAACAAATTAGCACAAGTAAAAGTCGGATCGAGTGATCGCGCCATATCCCATACTTTAGGAGCTTGCACCAATTTATTTGACTGTCGCCAAAATTTGACTTCACACTCATCGCGGAAGTACCACCCATTACCAACAATGCCATGTTCGTCAGGTAATTTGCCCGTTAAGTAGGTAGCTTGCGCCGAACAAGTTACCGCCGGAAGTACGGGTTTAATATTAGCGATTTGACCATTTTTTGCCCAACGCGATAAATGAGGGGTATGTTCTCCTAATAAGCTGGGAGTTAAACCAACTACATTTAAAACAACTGTTTTTTTCATAGGATTTAATTTATAAGAGCTAATTTGGGGAGGGGGGGTAAGTTGCGAAGCGGTAAAATCCCCCCTTAAAAAGAGGGGGAAATATCTTTTTTAGAGGAGACATGAAAGATTGCAAGTATTAGCTATTAATCCCTAGACTTTCCTGTTAGGCTGCGAAAGTAGGCTGGGGTTGGATTGCTAAACCTTTTTGCAATACCCACTCATACTCTCTTTGGATAGATGCAAGCAAGTCAATTTTCATTCCTAGGGGCAAAACGTCCCAGGTATAGGTTTCAATTTCTAGATGCTGACAAACAGGGTTCTTTTGAAGTAATTGCAAAACCGCAACAATATCATCTTGAGTGGACTGCAACACTTGATAATCGTGGATAAAGATGGGGACGTGAAAGTGAGTGCGCCATTCTTGAGCATTTGACTGTTCTAAGTGCGGTAAAGCTGTAACCAAATCGGGGTAAGGATGCAATGAGCCATCGGGACAACGTTCAATTACTTGGTGCAAGTAAGTAGACTCAGCAAAAGGACGCAAACGGGCTAGTAAAACATCTCTATTTGCAGTTAAAGCGACTTTAATAGCTGCACTTAGTTGAATTTTGCCGATTTTGATGCCTGCGTTTTGAAAAGAAGCAAAAACGGTAGCCGGATCTTCGTATTCCACTGCAAAATGACAAGTATCGTAGCAAATGCGGATATGTTCGAGCAATTGCGCTTCAGCTAATTCTATAGAGATACCCAAAAATTGGGCTAGATTTGCGCCACTAACTGGTAGCAACCAATTGGTAAAAAAATCGACTACTTCCGCCGTATTTTCAAGCAATCCATCCGGTTCAGGTTCAATATCTAGATGTATTAGTTTCCCAGTTTGCTGGCGAATTTTGATTAGTTCGGCAGTGAGTGAAGCAAGATTATGACAACTAGACTTAAAAATGTTGCTTTCAGCAGCGCGATCGCATTTCCACCAAGGTTTATAAGATAAAGGTAGAGTAGAAATTCCTCCATCCATACCTTGGGGCAATAAAGCTGCGAGAATTTTAGCTAAATTTATTGTGTAGTCTAGGCGTTCTTGTTTAGACCAATCGGGAGCATAGACTCCATCTTTGACAACCTGGTGATGAAATCCACCATAAGGAAAGCCATTGAGAGTAAAAACATACAAGTCTTGAGCAGTTAACCACGATTGAAATTGAGCTAAATTATCTCCCTGTAATAGTTCCTCAGCAGCAATATTAGCTAAACGCAGTCCAATTCCGAAGGGTTTTTCTGGCGATAAGCGTGACTTAAGAACGGGGATATACTGCTTCAAATTAGCAAAAACTTCCTTCCAACTTTCACCAGGATGAATATTAGTGCAGTAAGTTAGATGAATATTATCAGTACCAATTTTCATAATCTTTGCTTGTATCGTAAACAAGTCAGTTAAAACGCTGAGATTTTCCTTTTCCTTAACCCATAGTTCTTTAACCCTCACCTAAATACTGCTGAACGCACAGAGCTTGGCTACTCACAGATATGACATTGTTTGCAGGGGGTTTGGGCGGCATCTTTTCGGGGGAAGAATTCCTCCGAAAAATGCCTTGGGAGGCAACTCGTCCCCCAATGGGGGGTTTGGGGGGCAGACCCCCCATATTCTGGTTTTTCTTAAGTAAACATTATCCTAGCCCGCCTAGGGTTAAAACCCACTTGCTTATAGCTAAAGTCGGCCGGTGCCGACTAACAAATCTTTTGCACATAGAGGTCTATTCACAACTTTAAACCGCCAACAATTCCCTAATAGCTTCCCAATATATAGATACATCAACCTCATGCACCTCCAACCCTTGACCAATACCTTGCAACAACATAAGGGTCAGTTCCCCCCCTAAGTGTTCTCTAAACTCCGTCAACCCCGCCAGCAAACACCGCGAAGAAGGAGGAGAATTTAGTTGCTCGGCAAGTTCTGGCACAGATAAAGTAAAACCAACAGCTAACAGCATATTTATAATATGTTGCCACTCAGTGCGCGATAGTAGCCCAGACAAGTAAGAATAAGTGCTATCTAGAGCAATCCCAATTGCTACCGCTTCCCCATGCCGCAATCTAAAATCAGTTAATTGCTCTAACTTATGAGCCGCCCAGTGACCAAAGTCCAAAGGACGAGAAGAACCCAATTCAAAAGCATCACCACTATTTGCAATATGTTCTAAATGCAACTGAGCGCAACGATAAACTAACTGCTCCATCACATCCATGTCTCGCTGCGCTAATTGTTTAGCATTAGACATGATAAATTCAAAAAAGTCTGCATCCTTAATTAAAGCTACCTTAATTGCTTCTGCTATGCCTGATCGCCAATCGCGATCGCTCAACGTAGTTAAAAAGTCAAAATCATTTAAAACAGCGTAGGGAGTAGCAAAACTGCCTAAAAAATTCTTCTTCCCAAAAGCATTAATCCCATTTTTTACACCCACACCAGAATCATTTTGCGCCAATGCAGTAGTAGGAATGCGAATTAGCCGTACGCCCCGATGAGCAGTAGCGGCGGCGTATCCCACCATATCTAATACCGCACCACCACCAATTGCTAAAACGTAGGAATGGCGACACAAACCGACTTGATTAATAACTTGGTGAATTTGGTCTAATAATTGCGGGTCATTTTTGGCAGCTTCTCCACCAGGAACTACAATCGGTTCAGTAGCTAAAATCAGTACCTCACCATAGAAGTTGATGTAGTCAGTTATTTGTGCCAGCAAACCTGGATGATGCTCTATTAAACCAGAATCTACAACTGCGATCGCCCTTTTTATTTCCCCACCATCCGCAACGATTGTTTGGGCAAGTAGGGGGTTTCCGACCTGAAATAGCCCTTGAGTAAACAAAACCTTGTAGCGGAAACTAACTGGAACGCATTGCTCAATTGATTGGACGTTGTAGCTAATTTTAGATTTAGTATTAATTGTCATAGTTATTAAATAATTGCTATAAAGGAGCGGAAAATTCCGGCTGCATTGCTTGGATAAATACTTCTACCGACTGCGAACCACTGACGCTAACTTTGTTATTGATGACAAAAAACGGCACGCTGCTAATACCTCGATTTCTTGCCGCTTTAGCATCTGTCATCACTTCAGCTAACGCCGCATCGCCACTTAATTGCTGCTTTAACTTACTTTCATCAAAGCCAAAATCTTTACCCAGACGAGCTAGGGTGTCAACATCGCCAATATTCAGTCCATCTTCAAAGTAAGCTTTGTAGACTGCTTCGACAATGACGTTTTTATAGTCTTTTGGTGTAAGCGCAATTAGCCGATGAGAAAGTGTTGTATTGACAGCCAAAGATACATTGTCAAAATCTAGCTTTACTCCAGCTTTTGCACCCGATTGAGTGGCGTAGCTAAATAGCTCTGCTAATTGTTGCGCTCCTATACCTTTGCGCGTCTTCATAAACGAGCGAAACTCTACACCTTGAGGAGGAATAGTGTCATCGAGTAAAAAAGGATGCCAGCGTATATCTATTGTCTCGTGTCCTATTAATGCGATCGCATCAAAGAGATGTTTTTTACCAATGCGACACCAAGGACAAGCAGTATCGTGAAAAATGTCAATTAACATAATTTAAGTAACAGCAAAAACTTTTGCCAAAGTTATAGAAACAAATAACAATGTCAGCACAATTAAGCCGTAGCTCCAGCCAGCAAAACCTGCCGCCATACTCGCATCTAAAATGATTAGCGATAAAACCCCGGCTTTTACGGCTTTACGGATAATATCCGCACTGGGATTGTAAGTAGCAGCAATAAAAGGCGGAAAAACTTGCCAAGCTAATAAAGCTAAAAATGGTAAAGCTGCCAAAATAAAGTAGTTTGGCAGTAATCCTAAGCCCAAAACTCCACCAAGGGCGATCGCAAGTAACAATAAAGCTAGTTTTCCTGTACTACTTTTACCGCCATGCACTTCCCCGCGACTAATGGCTGTAACTGCGGCGATATAAAAAATGGGAATGAGTGCCAAAAACCACAATTGTGAAACCATTGTAGAGGTTGCACTCACGCCCAAAAGTAAATTACCACCACGGCAAAGACCCATATTTATGGGACTTAGTATGGCATTGTGTTTGTTCCAGGCATCGTAAATTATTGCCCCCACTGCCACAAATGCCGCAATTACCGCGCTAAGTAAGGAAACTTGCGCCGCCGCTACTACGCCTATAGTCAATAGCACAATCCCTAAGATAGTTGCGCCAAATCGAGAAGCTTTGCCTGTAGGAATTGGTCTTTCGGGGCGCTCTACGGCATCTAATTCGGCATCAAAAACATCGTTAAATACCACACCGCCGCCATAAAGTCCTGTTGTTGCAAGTAGCAGCCAAGCTAAGGGAGTATCTAAAACTGCACCAGAAGCAGCGAACCCTGTAAGAATATCTGCCCAAGCCGTAACAATATTTGCTGGACGCATTAGTTGCAAATATGCCCAAACACGAGTATTTAAGCTGTATTGCTTTAATAAAGTAGTCAATTTGTACCTCTACTCAATTAAGGCGTAATTACTGGTCAAAGTTTCTATTAATGGCTCTTGTCCGCGCAGTACGGAATTATCATTAAATGACTGACGCTGATCGATGGGTCGGGGATTTAGCCAGTCAGATTCTTTCATCTGACCGCTTTGGCTGTAAGCTGCTAGAGCATTTTGGTAGCAAACAGTGCGGACATAATCAGGAGAAATGCCTCGATCTAACATTAATTGTGCTGTTTTTGGCACTGCTAGAGGGTCGCTAATCCCCCAATCGGCGCTGCTATCAACAATGATGCGATCGCATCCATATTCGCGCACAATCTCTACCATCCGCGCATTACCCATTTTTGTGTGCGGGTAAATTGTAAAAGCTGCCCAAAAACCCCGGTCTAATACTTCTTTTACCGTTTCCTCGTTATTGTGGTCGATAATTACTTTAGTTGGATCTACCCCATGCTCAATACAGACATCCATACTCCGGCTTGTCCCGGCTTTTTTGTTGCGATGAGGAGTGTGAATTAGCACCACCATATCTAATTCTTTGGCAAGTTCTAGCTGCGCTCGAAAGCATTTAT
Organism: Aliterella sp. E5.1; assembly: GCF_057473825.1. Lineage (NCBI taxonomy): Bacteria > Bacillati > Cyanobacteriota > Cyanophyceae > Chroococcidiopsidales > Aliterellaceae > Aliterella > Aliterella sp. E5.1. The sequence continues at coordinate 148,018 of NZ_JBYCCV010000001.1, read as the reverse complement.
CTTCAGCTTCGGTCATGTCATCGTAGCCAATTTCGCCGATTGCAACTACACCTTCTTTACAAGCAAATAAGGGTAATAATTCCATTACTTGGGCTGCCAATGCTTCGTTATTTGCTTCTTTGGGATTTAAGCCAATAGTGCAGTAGTGTTGAATGCCAAATTGAGCCGAGCGAAAGCGCTCCCACCCTACTAAGCTACTAAAGTAATCTTGAAACGAGCCTGCGTTAGTCCGGGGTTGTCCTAGCCAAAAAGCAGGCTCAATTACAGCAACAATGCCTGATTCGCGCATAATCAGATAATCGTAGGTTGTCCGCGCGGTCATGTGGATATGAGGATCGATAAACATATTATTTTAAAATTTAAAGTTTTATTTACACTGCTCTACTAATTGCCAAAGTTCCGGTGATACAGAGCGATTGGCTGCCAAGCGTTCGTTGGCATAGTCAGTCAGCATTTGAGCCAAAGTTGGATTAGCGCGATCGCTTAATCCTTGAATTTGCCGCAAAGGACTACCCACAAACAGCGCTTTGAGTACCATTTGGTTCCACGCCAATTCGTCAAAATATTCTTGCGGATAGGGATTGTGGAGAGCGATCGCATTAAATACGGGAATCATATTACTACGCACTCCCTCCGCCGCCCGGAGGCGATACTGTTCACCGTAGGGTAATAGTGGCAAAGCTTGATACAGAGCAACCAATTCCCCCATATCGGCGGTAGTAAAAAGTTGCTCCAAAATTTTTAAATATTCTGCCGCACTATTGTGAGGCAGCGCAAGTAGTAGTAAAGTTCGCGCCGCCCCATCGCTCGTCCAAACTTGGGGATGCCAATGCGATCGCAACTCTTGGGCGGCTTGCAATTGCTCTAAAGTTAGCGATAATTTTTCTTTACCTATATAGCGGGGTACAGCACTAAAAGACGTAAAAAATACTCGCAAAGCTGCACCATCAGCAACTTGTTGGCATTTGTCATTTAGCCAAGAAAAACCTTCTATGGTTGTATGCTGAGAAACCCAGCAACGTAGTAAATCGCACTTGTCAGCTATAGCGGTCTTCATGTGAAAAACTTCCTAAATTGCTAGTTTTTCCTTCTTAAGCTTGCCTTTTGCCTTAAACTTTTTCGCCCATACAAAATAGATTAATCCCATTCCTAACAGCGACAGCGCCGAACTAGGTTCTGGGACAGGTTCGCTAGGGACACCGCTTCCACACCCAAAAAAGCAACTAGGATCGCCCATTGTTCCGTCCGCACCTGACATCCCACTTATGGAAGCAAAAAGTTGGGTTAAATCGCTTTCAGAAAAATTGCTGATATCCGATCCATTACCTTTAGAAAGGATGAGTTGCTCAAAAGTTTGGCTGCTTGCAGCATCAAAATCGCCAGTTAATACATTAAATTCTGCGCCAAAGTTGCCCATTAACGAACTAATTAGGCTGTCAACCTCAGACTTTAATTGTGGGAATGATGTTTCTAAGGTTGCAAGATTTTGACTTGCACCACTAGCGGTAGAATCGTCACTTAGAAACCAATTGCCGTTGCCGATGATTACATTGTTATCGCTAAATAGCCAATTGCCGTTGCCGATAATTACATTATTTTTACCAAAGTTCCAATTACCATTGCCAATAGTGGAATTTTCACTACCAAAACTCCAATTGCCGTTACCGAGGGTAGAATTTTCGCTGCTGGAGTTCCAGTACCAATTACCATTCCCAAGAGTAGAGTTATCACTTGACTCATCTCGAAGCCAGTTGCCATTGCCAATAGTAGCGTTGTTGGTTGCCGAGTCTATATTCCAATTCCCATTGCCAATAGTAGCGTTGTTGCTACTCAAGTTCCAGTTGCCAGTACCGATAGTAGCGTTATTGCTGCCTGAATCTTGGTTTGCCGTAAAAGGGCTTTCGCCACCAGCAAAAGGATTTCCGCCACCAGCAAAGAGACTTGAAATATCCCCACCAGCAAAAGGGTTTTCGCCATCAGCAAAAAGCTCAGAAATATCTCCACCAGCAAAAGGACCGTCACCAGCAAAGAGACTTGAAATATCACCGCTAGCAAAAGGGTTTTCGCCATCAGCAAAAAGCTCGGAAATACTGCCAGTAGTTAAAGGACTACCGCCCCCAGCGAAGGGGTTACTGCTACCGCCGCCGTTGGTATAAGGATTATTGCTACCGTTACCAATATAAAAATTGCTACTGCTGGAATCATTATCTGCCATGAGTAATAGTCCTGCTGTTTTATATTTTCTAAACCAAGATTGAAAGCACAAAAGATGGATGTGGGAACTTATTATTTGCCTTTCAATCTTGAATGCGAGTACTTTTATTTGTTAAAAACTCTTGCTGTTTTTCGTTGGTGTTGTCTAAACTTAGTAGCAGCGATTCCTATACCTATTACCGCTAAACCCAACACAGAGGAAGGTTCGGGAACTGGGGTAGTAGAGCCACTTCCTGGCAATCCTACAGGGCTGTCGCCACCACCAAAAGCGGGTATATTGCTACTAGAAAATTCTTCAGGATTTACGCCGCCACCAAAAATCTCCCAAAAGCTGTCGTCATTAGCAAAAGGATTGACTGGAGTACCATTACTACCACCAGTAGGCATTCCACCACCGCCTGAAGGCGCACCAGGCATCCCGCCACCCGAAGGCGCACCAGACATCCCGCCACCCGAAGGCGCACCAGGCATCCCACCGCCCGAAGGATTGCTGCCTGTAGTGTTAGAAGGATTTACCCCACCAGCAAACAAGTTCCAGAAATTGTCACCCGCAAAAGGATTGCCACCGTAGGGCGAATTTTCATCAAGACCAGCGCCACCCGCAAAAGCATTGCCACCACCGGGCGCACCAAGATTACCAAAAATATCCTGTACTGTGAGCCTCTCACCGCCAACCCCTTCAATATCCAACAATGGACCAAAGGGTGATTGACGTAACAGTTCATTTAGGTCTTGAGTATTGCTTCCAGTGGTTGTATCATCAGCCATTTGTCTTACTCCTTATTGGGTTGAGTGCAAAAATTTGTGTAGACAGCCAATTTGAGCGCAGTTATTATCTGCTCTTGTTTGTAGGAGGAGCAAAGAAATTCAAGCTATCTTGGCTATGCTCCTCTTTTTATATGGCGCTTAAGCCTTCACTGCTTTTTGTTTTTGACGTTGCTTTAATTTGCCTGCGATCGCACCACCACCCAAAACAGCTAAGCCAAGCATAGAAGAAGGCTCAGGTACAGGTTCTGCGCCTCTATTTACATTCAATACTTGAACGCGACCTTGGAAGAAGTCGCCTACATAGAGCTTGTCATCTTTTAGGTCTGAACCTGCCGTCCAATTAAACTTACCTGGTTCGAGGTCTAGGGGATCGCCATAGGGAGAGGGTGCGCCCAACGCTAAAGGTGGTACGACATTTCCTTCTGCATCACGGGCAGGTTCGCCAAATGCACTCAGAAAGTTACCATTTTTATCGAATACCTGGACGCGGCTATTGATAGAATCCGTCACGTAGATGTTGCCTTTCTCGTCCACTTCAGCATCAATCGGCTGATTGAACTCTCCCTCTCCAGTGCCTTGTTTGCCGAAAGTTTGAAGCGCATTGCCTTCTTGGTCGATCACTTGAATGCGGTTGTTGAACTGGTCAGTCACAACTAAATTCCCCTCTGGCGTAGTTGCTATGCCTGATGGACCTTGAAATTGTCCTGGCGCAGTGCCGTTGCTGCCAATAGAACCAGTTATTTCGCCATCTGAATTAAATTTCAGGATGCGATCGCTACTATAGTCACCCACGAATCCATTGCCGTTATTGTCAAATACAATCCCCGATGGACCGAAGAAAGGTCTACCTTCAATTAGTCCGCTAAATTGACCTTGAGCAATGGATTTGAGATAGTTACCTTGGGGATCGAATACGTTAATCCGGTTGTTGTTGACATCACCCGCATAGAAATTTCCAGTATTCGGTTCAAATGCGATCGCTGATTGCCCGTCAAATTGCCCAGGCCCGCTACCCGTACCGCCAAAGGCTTGAAGAAAATTACCCTCAGAATTGAACACCTGGATTTGATCGGTTACGTCATTAGCCACGAAGACGTTCCCTGTTTCTTCCTGTACCGCAATGCCTTGGGGAATGGCAATCGTACCTGGAGTAAACGGAGTTTCTCCTGCGGCGAAGTTAGCTGGTCTGCCGATGGAACTATCGTAGCTGAGACTAACTGCTTGGGCTTCAGTTGTTACCGCTAGCATCAAGCCACTTGTTGCAACGACTAATGACAAATTTTTGATGAATCCCATGATCTGTAACTCCTGATGGTGTATAGTTTGTACGCGCTAGGCAAAGCGATCGCCCTAACGCCAGTAAGGTGCGATCGCCCTTATTAATTAAGCTTTAACTTTTTGAGTTAGCTGTTTGAACTTACCTTTAAACTTAGAACCAACCCCCGCAGCACTCAAAGCTAATATTCCTAATACAGAAGTAGGTTCAGGTACAGGTTCTGCGCCTCTACCTACTCGTACAACACTGCCGTTTTCTGGACCAACACCGCGTGTAGTAACGTAGATTTGGTTATCTGGACCAATGGTAAGACCATCAGCCGACTCTAGCCCTTCACCCGCAGCAACTAAAGTTGTGCGCGTTCCATCAGGAGCCAGTTGAATTAAAGATCCTGGCAAGCTTGTGATATCTGGGCTTGTCAACTGTGAAGTATCACTAAATTGCAAAACTAGCAAATTGCCTTCTTTGTCAAAGGTTAGTTCAGTAATCGCATTAAACCCTTCAGCAAAAACTGTTGGTACGCCGTCTTCCCCAATGCGGAAGATCCGCGCTTTATCTTGTGGATAAGGAAAGCCAGAATATTCACCAACATACAAAGCACCATCGGGACCAATTGTCCCCCCTGTAGGTACTGATTGAATTGATATGCGAGTGTTGCCGTTCTCATCTGGAGGCAAGAAATTAATTAGTCCTGGTGGCAACTCTGCTCCTGGTGGCAATTCTGGAAGTTGTGGGTTGGTAATAACGTTTAGAGGCAGTGCTGTTGCTTCTACCTCACTGCCATCGAGCTTGACGTTGTAGGCTACGTTGCCACCACCGTCAATAACGTAAGCTGTATCGCCACTAATAGTTAAGTCATAGGGATTGGTAACTACATCTTGACCATCAGGATTATTGACAATCTCATATTTGCCAAAGTCAAAAATCTCTGTTAGTTCTCCGGTGTTCAAGTCAGCTTTAAACAGTTTTGCTAAGTCCGAGGTATTCAAAACTGAATCTGGAGTGGATGGCGGAAAAGTAGCTAGTTGCGTCTCTGGGATTGGATACTGCGAACCCAAAGCCAGAGTTTCAGTATCGCGGTTTCCTGGATAACCAGCATATCCTGTAAGTAAGTAAGCATTACCATAGGAATCAAACTGCAAGTCTGAAGGACCCGCGCCTTGGTTGCCCGAAGGTTGCTCTGCTAAAGACTGAAAGTTTTGGAATATGCGATCGGTTTGACCATCAGTTTTAACTCTGACAACAGAACCTGTATTACCCGCGCAAATTGGCTGAAATAGGGTGCTTGGAGAAGGTTGGCAATTACCATCGCCACCCACACCTGGCTCTGCTACGTAGAGCGTACCATCAGGACCAAAGCTCACACCCCGCGCGTTGCTAACTCCAGAAACAATTGTAGTTAGCGATGCTGCTTGGGCGGCAGGTATTCCAGCAACTGTAGCTAAACAAAAAGAGAAAATAGTAAGAGCAGATAACTTGAATTTCATATTTTTCGACAATTTACTGGTAGCGTTTTGTGGAATCTGAGCGATTGGGAAGTGGCACGCAACAAGCTCTGTAAAGAGCTACATTCGTTCTTAACGATTGAAAAGTCGCTTGCGCCACTTTTTGATTCCCAAACCGCCAAAGGCTAAAATGCCAAGCATAGAAGTAGGTTCGGGGACGGGCTTTGCATTACCAATTCTTAGAACTTGACTTGCACCAGGGCGATCGCTTTGATTGGTGACATAGACTTCACCCTCTGGGCTAACTGCCAAACTAGAAGGCGATACTAGCCCATTTCCGCTTAGGAGAGTTGTCTGCGTCCCGTCGGGGGCAATTTGAATTACCGAGCCATCAAAATTCCCCTTCCAGGCTGACTCGTTGGCGTACTGCAAGGCATACAAGTTGCCTTGGGCATCAAACTCCAAGTCTGTCAGTTGCGTAAATCCGTCAGCGTAGATACTGGTTTCCCCGTCAGGATCGATGCGAAAGATCCTGGCTCCACCTTCTGGAAACGGAAAACCAGTAAATTGACTGACATAGTAAGCGCCATCAGCACCTTTAGCTACTCCTGTGGGTGTAGCTTGGATGGCAAACTCGGCAGTGGGCGCTTCGTCCGGTGATGGGACTTGAGTGGGGTCAAAAGGTGCAGAATCAGAAGGTGGAAAGACTGGATTATTTAAGATTTCTTGAGGAAAAGTGGCGATCGCCTTTAGGTTGCTGCCATCGATGCCAACACTTAGTAAAGCATTGGCTCCAGCATCAACTGCGATCGCTTTGTCACCATTGAGAATAAAAGCTGTAGGATTGCTACCGATATCTGCATTGTCGGGGTTATTAGCTAGTTCGTAGTTAGAGAAATCAGCGACTTCTTGCCACGAATTGGTAGTAAAGTCTGCCAGAACTAGCTTGCCAAGATCCGGACTATTTAGGGTAGTATCTCTTAACGCCGGATCGGCAGCATAGCCAATCAATACGTAAGGATTGCTTGCATTATCAAACTTGATATCTTGAGCGCCAAAGGAGCTAGTACCATCAGCTAAAGCTATTGAAGGCAAATTTGTGAGGACGCGCTCTTGAGTGCCATTGGCAATTTTCGTTACCGCGCCGCTAGTGCCGTAGCACAAGTTGCCCCCCGTTGGCGAGGGAACGCAAGCCCCCGTACCGCCCGATCCAGCTTCAGTAACGTAAAGAGTGCCATCAGGAGCAAAGCTCAACCCTCTAGCATTGTCTAAACCCTCTGCAACTAGCGAGAAGGTTGCTGCTAGTACAGCTTGCGGAGATAAAGCGATGCACCCTGTAAAAATAGCTAAAATAACTAGCTTCAGTCTCATAACGCTATTTCGCACCTACCAAGGAGCGGGGAATATAGCTCATTCCACGGGCAAAGGTTTCAGTGTTGCCAGCTTTGGCTTCTAGGGTGCGCTTGATGTTCATGCTCTCAGCGCCGTAGTCTTCAATTTGCAGCTTGCCATGGGGCAGATCTTCGCCCACTTTCCAAAAACTAATCCGGTGCTGAATAAATCCTGATGCTGATGGATCGTTAAAAGCATAAGCACAAGGAATCAAAACTGCGGGAGAGCGTTGGTAATAGTTATAGTCAGGATAAAAATATTCCTGCTCAAGCAAGTAATACTTACTCAAACTATTGAGGCGGAAAGTAGCTATGACTTTTTGTCCGTACTCATCTGTAAATTCACCGCTTTCAGGGGAAATATCGCCTTGGGGATGCAATAAGTGCGCCCATTCATCTAGATTGCGGACATCTTTTAAATACTCAACACCCATTTCGACTGGTGCATCAATGTACATGGTATCTACATCAAGGTAGTAGCGTCCTTTGGCTGCTTGGGTAAGCCCAGCTTTGCGCTCCAAATTGCCCTTTAAAGAACGACACTCAGAACTATGTACCGTATGAATACCCTCCATAATCATCGGCGGGCGGCGAATAGGATCGACAAAGCTCAACCAGTGGAAATAAACCCCTTGTTCGTCAGTTCCCGGTTCTATATAGTCGGGAGGAAACAATAGCACGGGATAAACTTTAAAGTATTGGTTGTATTCAACTCCGCAATGCCACTCTATGCCGTAAAAAAGCGGGTGTTGCAGCTTTTTGATGTGATAGTACAAATTGTTTTGATAACCAGAAGCCGTACCCAGCCAGGTATCTTCATCAATTTGTTCGATCATGCGGCTAAATAGCGTCCACTCGTCTAGATTTTGTAACTTGCAGAGATAGTCAAAAGCTGTCTCTGGGGAAGTGGCAATAAAAGCCGAGGTAGCAAATGTATTTTTTTCCACTGATTACTCCTTTAAACCTTTGTTTTTGAGACTTTTAGCTTTGCTAATTCGCTCCTCAGCCAAAAGCCGAGAAGCTTCATAGGTAGTAATTTCTGCTTTTTGAGCGATCACAAAAATCTCTGACAAAGTGTCGTAAATATTGTTTAGTTGTTGAAATGCTTTGGTTTCGTCATAACCAATCATTTCGTTATAAACGTTGATAAGTCCGCCGCCATTGATGACATAATCGGGGCAATATAAAATTCCCTTCGACTTCAAGGCTTGGCTATGCAGTTGCTCGTTTTCTAGCTGGTTATTTGCTGCCCCGGCGACTATAGGTGCTTTAATTTGCGCGATTGTCTCGCTATTTAAAATTCCACCCAAAGCACAAGGCGCAAATACATCAACGTCCTGACCATAAATTTCATCAGGGGGGACAACTTTGGCTCCGTACAACGAAGCTATTTGCTCGGTTTTTTCACGGCTAACATCGGTGACGTATAGTTCAACACCATGTTCGCTTAGGTACTTGCAAAGATTTCCGCCAACATTTCCCAAGCCTTGAATGGCAACTTTTAAGCCCTCAAGTCCTCTATTTTGTAAGCGGAAATTGACGGCGGCTTTAATGCCCAGAACCACGCCTCTAGCAGTAATCGGCGCAGGTCCTCCAGATTTTTCTGAAGTCCCAACTACGTAGCTAGTTTGGCGGCGGATGGTGCAGACATCTTGAGGTGTGATATTGACATCTTGTCCGGTAATAAAGCGCCCTTTCAAGCTTTCAATAAACTGCCCATAAGCCTCAAATAGCCCGTCTGATTTATTTTCAGGATTGGCAATAATTACTGCTTTGCCGCCGCCTACAGGAATATTGGCGCAAGCAGCTTTGTAAGTCATCCCACGACTAAGCCGCAACACATCTTTTAAAGCTGCTGCTTCGTCAACGTAAGGAAGCATCCGGGTTGCTCCCATCGCCGGACCCAAGCCTGTATCGTGGATGGCAATAATTGCTTTAATCGCTGGATTTCGTCCGTGGCAAAAGAGAACTTGCTCGTGACCCATTTCTTCTATAGTTTCAAAAAGCTTCACGGTAGCTCTCCAATTAAAAGCAGTTAGCTGTAGAACGATTAAACCAAAGGAAAGGAGACTTGTTTCGCTGTGTTAGTAGCCTTGACTCCTTGCGCCGCCAAGCCTTGATTGCGCCCTTTAGAAGGTGCGGGGCGGCTAGGATCGATGACTACATCGATCACAAAAGGTTTATTAAAGGCGATCGCTTTTTCTAGTGCTGCATTTAAGTCTGATTCGGTGGTGACGCGCACGCCGTCGGCTCCCATCCCACGCGCTATGGTGACAAAATCTGTTTCAGGAATCAACGCATCTGCGCCTGTTAGTCCTAATAACTTCATTCCCTGGAAGCACATATTGTATCGAGCATCGTTTAGCACGATCCAAATTGCTGGAACCTTGTATTTTACGGCGGTACTAATTTCGTTATTCATCAGCATCGCCCCATCACCAACAATCGCTACTGCTAAACCCTTGCGGGCAATCGCCGCGCCGACAACGCCTGTGACTGTATGACCCATTGCCCCTACTCCCGTACTAACCCTGTAACGCCCAGCGCGATCAAATCGCAGCAAGTTAGTTGACCAAGTAAAGGAGTTGCCCGATTCTGCCATCACTACCGCGTCGCTGCCTTCAACTATGACTTTTTGAATCGCTGCCATCAGCACTTCAGGGCGGACTAAATTGTCTGTACCCGGTGGGATTGCCTCGACTTCGGGATTAGGCAGAGATAAGTTTTTTGCCTTTGTTGCTGGCATTTGCGCCAATAACTCTTGCACAAATACTTCTATATCTGCCTGTACGGGCAAGGTTTCTGCGTTAGGATAAGCAACTCCTGGAACTTGAGGATCGATATCTACGTGAATAAATCCACCTCTTGGAACCATTGCTTGACTCCAAAAGGAAGTTGGTTCACCCAAGCGCGTCCCTAATACCAATATCCGTAAAGGTGCTTGTTCCTGCATATACGTCATTACTGACGAATGCCCGCCTAAACCAGTCACCCCAACAAATTGCGGGTGATTTTCCGGAAAAATACCTTTCGCACGAGGCGAACACATAACGGCAGCGCCCGTTGTTTCGGCGAGGGTACGAATCTCCTCGGCGGCTCCCCTAGCACCAAAGCCTACCCAAATCGCAAAGCGTCCTTCTGTAAGCAAGCTTACGCACTTGGAAATTGTGTCTCTGCTGGGAATTGCGCGATCGCATTCTAAGTCCAATCTCGGCAATTCTTGCTCTACTAGGCTCGTTTGCACGGCGGTAGGTATGCTCAAATGCGCGACAAAGCCTCCTGGTTGCGACAACCCCAAAGCAAGCCTACGAAAAATCTGCGGTAGTTGGGCGGCACACTCTACCGTAGTTGCATAGTTGAACAATGCCCCAGATGTAAATATCCCCTCAGTCGGTAGGGTATAAGCTGTAGTTTCTTGAATTGCCCACTTACCTCGCTGTGGCGCAGAGGTGCAGGCAGATAAAAATATCACTTTAGCGCCTTCACCACGAGCCGCAAATAGTCCCGTAAGAGCATTGGTAATTCCGGGTCCGGCGGTAGTAAAAACTACTGTAGGGCGATTTGTCGCGAAGTAAGCTTCTACGGCAGCAAAGGCTGCGCCCCCCTCATGGCGAAAGTTCGATACTTGCATGAGGCTGTTCGACAAAGAACCCCAAAGCGTTGCCATCGCACCCCCAGCAACCCCAAACGCGCAGCCTACGCCCAATTTTTCTAGCATCGCAACTACTGCCGCCGCTACAGTAGGAGCGGCAACTTGCTCTGCATCAAGCTGGGGTTCAATATCTGCATTAGCGCCTACTTCTGTAGGTTGGAGGTAAGCGTAAGTAGGATCGGATTGTGCTTCTAATAGAGTGTTGGGTTCCAATTGTTTGTAAGATCCATTGCCGATTGGCGTTGCGCGAGTATAGTTTTCGGTCATTGCTTTATAATTACTCGTAAAATTTGCAGCCGGACTCAGGGCAGATGCTAGTAGCACTTGACTAGCGGCGAGAATAAGTAATATCAAATACTCGGTTTAAGGTGAAAATGGTCGAGTAGTTCTGCTTTAGCTCAGGTGACTAAACAAATCTCAACAATTTTGACTCAATGATTTTTACGATAGATGCAAACCTAACGTGGTGCTTCAAGCAACAAATGTACGAGATTGTTGCATGGGGCTGCAATGAATATTTTTTTGATTGCTATGTCAATTCTTTTGATTCTCTGAGGCTGAAAACCTTGCCTTTACTCAAGTCTAAAATTTATTCCCTTTGATAGTTACTTGAAAAGAGCAATAACTTCAATGCAAATAAATTGTATTTTTTGTTACATAAGACGAAATTGCTAAGATTTGCTAGGCAATCTGCGTAACTTAAGTTGCCTTGCTGGCTAATGTGCTTTTAGACACCTGACTGCTTATCAGGTTTTGTGCCTTTCGAGCGAGGATACAGCTATTTAAAGAAGATTATGTTACAAGAAAAACCACTAAAAAAGCTTAAATTGCTTGTTGTCCAAACTCGTATTGAGTAAAAATGCAGAAATCATTATTAAGTAAAGTTGCTTGGTATAGACAGTACACTAATGTTGAGAAAGGCATAATAATAAAACGTGAAAATTGCTGTCAATAAAGTGATCGCACTTACCCTAGCTGAGGTTTTACTCGATAACCTAATTAATAAGTAGATTGACAAACTGCTTTGACTTTGCTGCAAGTAGGTTTCCTTAACGCAGATTAAAATTTTTCTTAAATTGTACATATCTTAGACATATTGCATACTAATAAGATGCAGCATTACTGTAAAGCTTTGTTAAGCTGTTTCAAGAGTCATGCAACTATCAGATTGGCAAAAATGACCTAAAAAGCACCGCTCGTTGGTTGAAAAAACAGAAAGGAGGGCATTCGGGGGTGAGCAATCACTGTATTTCAGTTCAATCCAACTCAAAAGAAACTTCAAGACAAATAGAGTTAAACCCATTGCAACTGACAAAAGCACTTGTAGATCGAGTGCTAGATGCAACTTTGTGTGTAGGAGCGGACGGAAAAATTCTCTATGTAAACAATGCAACTTGCAATCTGACAAAATATTCTCGCCAAGAATTGTTGTCAAAAAAATTGGCAGACATTGAACCAGATTGGGCGACCGCCAAATGGTTAAAGTATTGGCAGAAGTCACAGCAAGAAGGCAGTCTAAATTCAACATCTTACTATAGAACAAAAAACGGGCAAATAGTTCCTGTAGAGGTTGTCATTAACTATGCAGAGGAACGCAATAGAGAATTTTGTTACCTATTTGTCAAAGAAAAAGTTGACGAAACTATAGCCATAAAGGTACAAGAAGGCGCGGCAAAACTAATTAAAACAAACCAACATTTGCGCCAGGAAGTTTGGCAGCTAAAGCAGACAGAAACTCAATTAAAAACCTCGCTTTCTTTGCTGCAATCAACTCTAGAATCTACAGCAAACGGCATTGTCGCCCTCAGCTATGCAGGAGAAATCCTTAGCTACAATCAAAAATTTGTAGATATGTGGCAAGTTCCCCAAGGAGTAGTACTTTCTAAAAAATGCCCCCATAGCCAAAGCTTTTTTGAAAACCAAGTCAAAGACCCAGAAGCGTTTCGTAAAGCTGTGTGGGAAGCACCAATTGAGTCGGACAATGAAACTTACGACATCTTAGAATTAATCGATGGTCGAACTTTTGCCCACCATTCTAAACCGCAACTAATAGCCGGAAAAATTATCGGTAGAGTTTGGAGTATCTGGGATATTAGTGAATTTAACTTATTAACTAAAGAAGCATTAAGAGATAATAAAAATGGGCTTGGCGCATTAGCAGAGACAACGCAAGCAATTATTTTTATAGTTAGAGACTCGCGCCTATATTACGTCAATTCGGCAATGGCAGCGATCGCAGGTTATCCAAAAGAGGAACTACTAAGTGACAAATTCAAATTATCTCAGCTAATAATTCAACAAACACCCAAGACAAAGCAAAGCAATAAACCGCAGTACCAGGAAATTAAATTAGTAAACAAAAATGGTGAATGGCGCTGGTTGGCTTGTTCCGTAGGAATACTCGAATTTGGTGGCTTACCTGCGGAACTGATTACAGCCATTGATATTACTAAACAAAAAAATGCCGAAGCAGAAGTACGCCAAGCACTAGAGCAAGCAAAACAACTAAGCGAACTAAAAGAGCATTTTGTATCAATGTTGTGCCACCAATTTCGCACACCGTTAAATATTGTTTCCTTCTCCGCAGACTTACTCAAGCGCCACGTCCATCAATGGACTGAAGACAAACAACTACCGTATCTAGCGCACATTCAACTCGCTGTAGAACAAATAGGGCAGTTATTAGACGAGATATTGTTTTTCGGCAAGATTGAAGCTGCGAAATTAAGTTTTGAGCCAAAAGAGCTAGATTTAGACCAATTTTGCCGCGATTTAGTTAGACAAATGCAGTTAACGACTAGCAACCAAAAACAGATTGCTTTGATAAATAATTGCGATCACCAAGTTTACTTAGACAAGAAATTGTTGGAGCCAATTTTATCCAATTTGCTATCCAATGCAATCAAGTATGCGCCCGCCGATAGCACGATCGAATTTGCGATCGCGGAGGCGGAGACAGGTATAAGTTTTCAAGTTAACGATACCGGAATTGGGATTCCAGAGCGCGATCGCCTAAACCTATTTGAGCCATTTCAACGGGGCAGCAATGTAGGTGAAATCCCAGGTACGGGGCTAGGACTATCAATGGTGAAAATGCTCGTAGAAGTTCATGGCGGGAGCATTTCTGTAGTTAGTGAAGTGGGTAAGGGCAGTACATTTACTGTCGTACTACCCTCAGAAACAACAAAAAATAACCTGAGTAATTAAAAATGAGCCAACTATCACCAGCAAAAATTTTAGTAATTGAAGATGATGCACGAACCCGCAACATCTTTATGGATTGCTTAGACTCAGAAGGTTTTAGCACTATAGGTGCAGAAGATGGCTTAGATGGGGTTGCTAAAGTTCAAAAGCACTTACCCGATTTAGTTGTTTGCGATGTTGCTATGCCAAAACTTGATGGCTATAGCGTGCTTACCGCTTTGCGTCAAAATCCGCTTACAAAAATCACTTCCTTTATTTTTCTAACAGCTAGTGTCAGTAAAGCCGATCTACGCAAGGGAATGGAATTAGGCGCTGATGATTATTTAACTAAGCCAACTACGGTTGAAGAACTATTAAAAGCGATCGCTGCTCGATTAGAAAAACAGGCAAGTCTGCGTTCGTGGTATGCAAACAAGTCGGCGCTACCAGCAACGGAAAAGGCAAAAGAAGCGATCGTCAATCAGTCAATTTTTCCCACCGCCCCCGAACTGCAAGAAGTATTCAAATTTATTGAAGCCAATTACCACCAACCGATTACATTGTGCGATGTTGCTCAGGCAGTTGGTTATTCCCCAGCGTACCTCACCAACCGAGTAGGTAGCCAGACTGGACATACTGTAAATCGGTGGATTGTCGAGCGTCGCATGGTGGCAGCCCGTTCTTTACTACAAAGTACCGACCAATCTGTAGAACAAATTGCTAACGCTTTGGGTTATCAAAATACTTGTCATTTTTCCCGCCAATTTCGCCAGCATCACGGCGCGCCACCCCAAGCATGGCGGAAGGTGCAGCAAAATCTTTCCACACCAGCAATGAGCATGGCATGAGTAGTTGTGTTAGTAGCGGTTAGCTAACCGCTACTTATGCTTTAGCCAATGTCTACTTGGTCGCTATTTACTTGGGTTGCACCATTAACTCTTTGAGCTACAGAAACCATCTTATTGAGGACTTGTTGACTCGGAGCTTTGCCCTTCAAAACAACAACGCTACCAGTTTGAGCAACATATATTGTCTCAATATCATCTAAATCTGGCTCCTCATCAAATTCCAAAGCTACCCGCTTGGCTAGTCCGCTTTGGTCGTATTCACCACTAAGTCCCATACGTTCGGGAGGAATAGACTCGGTAGCCGCCGCTTGCGCTTGAGGAGCAGCTTGCTGTGCTGGGGTGTAGGAAGGCGCATTTTGAGGTTTTTCCATTCCAAACAGGCGTTTTAACCAACCCATAATTATCTTTCTCTTTTTACATAGACATAACTTTAAATAAGCATAATTTATTCTCTCCCCACATCCATCTACAAAGAGAAAAGCTTTATTTTTTTTATGCTCAATTCTTGTGACGCAATCGAGCTAGAATAAAGTGCTAAAACGGTGCTGCGAGAAATTGAAGCTAATCGCTTTGCTGGCGGTACGCGATCGCATAAAATCAAGCCCTAATAGCCGTGAAACATACATTGTCCGTTCTAGTCGAAGATGAAGCAGGGGTTCTTTCCCGAATTGCTGGTTTATTTGCCCGTCGCGGCTTCAATATTGAAAGCCTAGCCGTAGGAGCCGCCGAACAAGGGGGAATGTCTCGAATTACTATGGTTGTACCTGGGGATGAACGGATCATCGAGCAGTTGACGAAGCAACTATACAAGCTTGTCAACGTACTAAAAGTTCAAGATATTACCGAGATTCCTTGTGTAGAGCGAGAATTGATGCTGTTGAAGGTAAACGCAAGTAGCACCAACCGTTCGGAAATTGTCGGACTCGCGCAAATATTTCGAGCGCGAGTAGTAGATGTAGCGGAAGATTCGCTGACATTGGAAGTAGTAGGCGATCCCGGTAAGATGGTAGCGATCGTGCAAGTATTAGAAAAGTTTGGGCTGCGAGAAATTGCCCGTACTGGCAAAATTGCCCTTACCCGCGAATCGGGAGTCAATACCGAGTTACTTAAATCTTTGCAAGCGAAAGTTTAGGGATTGTACTGGGGAATTAAAGGTATGGTTTTTAGCGGGCAGATCCCCCCTTTTAAAGGGGGGAAACTCTGAGCGTCCCTTTAAATAGGAGATATAAGCGATCGCCTACCACCTAAAGAACTTTTAAGACATCCTCTCAGATTCCCCAAGGTTTCCTTCAAATAATGAACTTTTATACTACTATTTTCCCCCCTTTTTTAAGGGGGGTTAGGGGGGATCGCTACGTGTGGCAACTTACAGACTAACTTAGCAACTTTATCTTTCGGTTCAGACATTATCAGTGCGGAGGCTGCCATCAGGCATAATAGTATTGCAAAAGATAACTTCCTCCATGTAAGCATCCTCAAGATCGGCTCCAGTCAAATTAGCACCAGTAAAGTCAGTAAGAAACATATCAGCCGAGCCGAGATAGGCACCAATCAACTTAGCGTTGGTAAAATTAGTTCCAATCAGGCTAGAAAAACTAAGGCTACCTCCGGTCAAATCGGCTCCACTGAGGTTAGCATTATTGAGACAGGATAGCCCAAAAATAGTACCACGGACGTTTGGCTCCGCTCAAATTAATTCCCACCATATACATTTGCCCGAAACTGCTGTTACTTAGATCGATCCCACTCAAGTCAACATTAGCCATCTCCACATCGTCCATGTGAGTCCCAGCGAAATTTCTCTCCCCGTAGCATACCGTCTGAGCAATTCTTCAACTTCTCTTTTCACAACTCATTTCCTGCCTCTAGCTACAAAATGACTTTTGCATCAACCTACTTAAGATAAATCAGCAGATTCAACCCTGGAATCGTGCGCGATAAAGTCCATAACAGCAAAGTTAAATAAAGCAAACCAATCACCCACTGATACCAAGCAAGAGTAGTGACAATTCCTGGTAAATGTTCATCCCGCAGCCGGATGTCATTAAAACCCAATTTCAGCAAGTTATTTAGACTAAAATCGTAGTAATTTAGCCAATTCCAGCGATTTGACCACAATACTGGCATATAACGCTCTCGAAATAACGGAAATCGCGGCATAACGGGCAATCTACCAATCAATAATCTCAATTGCCGCATACTGCCATCTTCCACAAAATAGCTGCTATTCATCAAATCGTGATAGCGCCCTTTTTGGTACAGCCTAGCAACTAAAACTAAGGGAATTGGTAAAACGATCGCTTCTACGCAACCTAAAGTCAAAAATGGCTGAGTTGAAGTGCGAAAAATTGCAATTAAACCAAACAGCACCAACAAGCAAAAACTACTGAGTACGCAGCTAGTTTCGTAAACTGTGGGTAAAATCTTTTGGGGGTGCAGCCGTCGCCAACGGTCAATTAGCCAAAATATTAACCCAAAATGCGCGATCGCAATTGTCCCTACTCCAAACACTAACCAAAAACTCGTACCGTAACGACTAAGTAGCAACAACAAACCTAAAGCCAACCATTGCCATGCTAGTAATACCGATTCTGTATAGGAGATGGGAGAAGTTGCTACCAGGCGATCGCGGACTTTGATATAAGTATTGAGATCGATTTGGTCTAAGCTCAAAACCTCGCTGAGATTACGAAAAGGTTGACTGAAACGATAGTTTGCGATCGCTTCAACTTGAACAGGCGAAAATCCTAGTTTTAGTAAAGTTTCAGAACTTGCAGTATTAATATTGATCCCCAACAATCTCTGGCGCAACTCATCGCGGCGCAGCTTTTGGGTAGTGTAATCTAACTGATTGGCATCGCTTATTTGCTGCAATTGCCTAAAGTTTTGAATTAGATTTCGCAATACATTTTCATTACCTTGCAATATTGGTACTTGAATCGCGCTGCCAATTTGTCCCGGATTGCCAAGAATTTTAGCTGCTTCCGCATCAAAACCAAGATCGGATACGTTCAAATAAGCCGAAGAATTAGCAAAAGCTGCATCGCTAAAATCTGCCTGATTAAGAATACTCGCGCCGCGCAAATTTACCGGGCGATCGAATTGCGTTTCTCGAAACGAGACAGCTTGATTAAAAGTTGCTTCGGTAAGAAACAAAGATTTATAGAAGCGATTTTTAGTAAATAAGGCTCGATTTGCAAAGCGTACTTGAGAAAAATCGGCATTTCCCCGCCACTGCACCCGGTTAAATCTCGCTTGTTCGTAAAAACTTGCTTGATTGAAGTTGCCTGTATCTTCAAACGTAGCGCCGCTAAAAGTAGCAGTTTCTTGAAATTGAGCTTGATTAAACCCCGCCGTAGTAAAGAAAATACTACCTCGAAATATCCCTTGTTTGCGAAAACTCGCCCCCGCAAAGCTGACATTACGACTAAATCGCGTTTCCGTCCAATTGGCGTTTTGGGCAAATATCGCCCCCGAAGCATCTACAGGCTGAAGAAAAAATGTATTAGTAAAATTTACTTCACCGCTAAAACGAGTCTGCACCAACTTCAAACCACCGCGAAATACCGTAATTTGGGCAGGGGTAGCGCTTTGAGAACCCAGCAGCGACATTGATAGTTGGCTCAATTGAGCATAGCGACGGCGATCGCGTTGTAGTTGTGCCTGCTCTGTAGGCGTAAATATTGGTGCTAAAGCTTGCCCGTATATAGGCGATCTTAGTCCCAAATTATTCCCTACAAAATCCCCTTGAATAAGCGAATAACTCAAATCTAAACCCAAAGGACTAGATCCTGCTCTTTGCAACCCTGTTTGTAAAATTTGGTCAAAATTGGCGCGAAAACCAGGATTTTCTGGGCGTAAATCAATAATAAAGTGTTGCAAATCGATTATTTGGACACCGCCGCTTAGTTTAGGCGTTTTTACTCTTGCTTGCAGCAATTCTAAAGTTAAAACTGTCCGCTCTGGTTGCGCTAAAGCTGCCCAGGCGCTTTGAGGTAGCAACAGTATTAGGATTAGAGAAAGTGCGATCGCCCATTGCCAAAAACAAAATACCCAATCACTCCTTTTTAATCCCATTGCCAGACTATCCCGGTAATTGATCCCATTTCAACGGTTATGGGCGAAATAAATGGTTGTGTTCAGGATGGTACAAACGCGATCGCACTTCACCCATTTCTTGCAATGCTGGACTAATTACATACAATGTTGTCCGAATAAGGTTTTCTTTTTGGGTGACTTCTGCCATCTTGTTAAGAGGAACTACTAAAATCTTTTCATCTACCCAACCTAAGCGAAAGCATATAGCTACCGGAGTTTCTGGTGCGTAGTGTTCTAATAATTGTTCTTGAGCATTTTCTATATGACGAGCGCTCAAATATAGGCACAAACTAGCTTTATGGGCAGCTAAAGAAGATAATTCTTCGGTGGCGGGTACTTGGGTGCGTCCACTAATGCGACTGAGGATAATTGTCTGTACCACTCCCGGAACAGTTAATTCTATTTTGAGTTTAGCGGCGGCGGCTTGAAAAGCACTAATTCCGGGGATAACTTCAAAAGGAATATCGGCGGCGGCGAGTGCTTGCATTTGTTCGTGAATGGCGCTGTAAAGGCTCGGATCTCCCGATTGCAGGCGAATTACTGATTTATGCGATCGCACTTTTTCCACCATCAAAGGTAAAATCTCCTCCAAGGTTTTATTTGCCGTACGAATAATCTCCGCATCTGGGCGACATAACTCTAATATTTGCTTGGGTACTAAGGAATCAGCAAATAAAATTACATCAGCTTGGCTTAGAAGTTTTTGCGCCTTGACAGTAAGCAAGTCGGGATCGCCAGGACCCGCGCCTACAAGGTAAACGGCTGGTGCTAGGGGTATAATTGGTGTTGATTGGAGAAGCTCGGACTGGGACATAAAAAAGTTTTACTAATTATTTATTTTTTTGCGGAAACGATTCATCCACCTATGAAGTAATAAGTGGTAGATGCACCCTGGTTAAGCTCTAGAATTTGACTCTAGAGCTTTTTTTTGGAAATTTTTATCTTTGGGACAACTCCCGCTCTCGATTTTTTACTGACACAACATCCGGTAAAGAGCGCTTGTAAATATATAGCCAAGCTAGTCCCGCTAATCCTAAACTAATACTGGCTAAACTCACAACTTGAGCCATCCGCAACCATCCCAGCATCAAGCTATCAGTACGCAAGCCTTCAATCCACAACCGCCCCAAGCTATAAGCAACCAAATAAACCAAAAATAGTGTACCTGTTTTGAGTTGCTTTCCTTTCCATCCCCGAAAAAATAGCGTCATTAGCAAGCCAAATACCATCAAATTCCACAGAGACTCGTATAAAAATGTCGGGTGAAAGTAAGCAACATCAGCAAATTGAGCGGGGCGATATTGGGGTTGGATGTACAGCTTCCAAGGCAAGTTAGTCGGGCTTCCAAAAGCCTCGGAGTTGAAAAAGTTGCCCCAGCGCCCGATCGCTTGCCCTAGTATTAGTGAAGGTGCTACTAAATCGGCTAACTGCCAAAAAGAAATATTTTTGACTTTAGCAAAAATTAATGCCGCGATCGCACCGCCAATAATTGCACCATGAATTGCGATCCCACCTTCCCAAATTCTAATAATTGTCTCTGGATTTTGGGAGTATTTCGACCACTCAAAAATAACGTAATACAACCGCGCGGCGGGAATTGCGCCAATAACTAGCCAAATAATCAAGTCTCCCAGCAAGTCAGGATCGACATGGCGGCGTTTGGCTAAATACTGAGAAAGATTTATCCCAATTAATACAGCAGAAGCGATGAGTAAACCGTACCAGCGAATAGTTATCGGTCCAATTTCCCTTAAAACCGGACCTGGAGAAGTAAATTGCATCGCTAAAGGTAATTGGCTAATATCCGGCAACATATAATAATTCCTCAGAAATATTTATTATCCCCTGAAGAAGTCGGGTCAAGATTATTTGTCCCATCCGCGCCAATAAGTTAAGGTCGTAATATATCTACTTTTATATACAAAATTACTTTTATGGGTAGCAAAGACCAAACCCAACTTAAACAGACTGCCACTATCGAGCCAGAACAGACTAACTCAACGCTATTAGGTTTAAATTTACAAGAACTTACAGACTGGGTAATCTCTCAAGGACAACCTGCCTATCGTGGCAAACAATTGCACGATTGGATTTACCATAAAGGGGCGCAAAGTCTTGACGATATCTCAGTTTTCTCCAAACAATGGCGTTCTACCGTTTCTCATGTCCCAATTGGACGCTCGAAAGTACACGTGCGTTCTCAATCACCCGACAAAACTGTCAAATATTTGCTACAACTAGCCGATAATCAGGTTGTGGAAACAGTGGGTATTCCTACAGAAAAACGTCTAACTGTCTGCGTTTCCAGTCAAGTCGGCTGCGCGATGGCTTGCGATTTCTGCGCTACCGGAAAAGGCGGTTTTACTCGCAATTTATCTTCTGGCGAAATTGTCGATCAAGTTTTGACAGTCCAAGAAGATTTTAAACGGCGCGTCAGCCATATTGTATTTATGGGTATGGGCGAACCGCTATTAAATACCGATAATGTTTTAAAAGCAATTGAATTGCTCAATCGAGATGTGGGTATCGGACAGCGCTGCATAACTCTTTCTACCGTTGGCATTCGTTCGCGCATTCGCAAACTCGCCCAGCACGAATTACAAGTTACCTTGGCAGTTAGCCTCCACGCCTCTAATCAAAATCTCCGCGCCGAACTTATCCCCAGCGCTAACAATTATTCTCTTAACGATTTGATTACTGAATGTAAGGAATACGTGCAAGTTACAGGGCGGCGTATTAGTTTTGAATATGTCCTACTGGCGGGAGTAAATGATTCACCAAGGCAAGCTACAGAACTTGCTCAACTACTTCGCGGCTTTCAATGTCATGTAAACTTGATTCCTTACAACCCAATTGCGGACGCGGACTACGAACGTCCTAGCCCTCGTGCCATTCAAGCTTTTGTTAATGCCTTACAACAGCAGCAAATCGCTGTTAGCGTGAGGTACTCGCGGGGACTGGAAGCCAACGCTGCTTGCGGACAACTTCGTGCTACTACGCAAGTTTAAACGGCAGCTATCAATTCCTGGTGCATAGGCTTCGATTACTTTGCCAGTGTCGGAACAAGTAACCATTAAGTAGTCGCAAGTCGGGCATTGCGTGCGAATTAGCTTGCTTTCGGCAATATAGTGGCGTTCTCCTTCACTACCGCAGTTAGGACAGCGAATTTTTTGAATTACTTGCATTTTTGTACCTGTTTGAGCAAACTTTGAAAAAAATAAATTAAAACAAAAATCTACAAAACTTAATCAATATACCCTTATTGCCTAGCTCTTAAACGAACATCAATTGCAATATTTGTAACTTTCTAGCTTTATTGTGTAAGCCCATACAGGTGATTGTCCTGTAACTTTAGGTAGAGTATTAAAACTTTTTCTTGTACCCTTTACCTTTAAGTTTGATGATCCCCACTGCTAAGCTCTCTTATTCTAGCGTTTATACATAGATTGCCCATAAACTTAATCAAAAATTAAACCTTGGGAAATTACTTATTAACTAAGTAAGCGCGATCGCATATATCTATATTTTTCTAAGTATTTGCTTAAGTTTTGCATTGCCATCAATTAGAGAGGAACATAAACTTATACAGCTTTGCTTGTTGCAATTTCGTAATATATCGAGGTGAAAAAATGACTAGCTCCTTAACTAGGGAAGTTTTTTATCAACCCCCATACAAACCAAATCAAATAATTTGCGGTACAGGTCAAACAGTAGTTGCAACCGGGTGGACGGTAAAGGAAAGCGTTGCTAAACACTTACAAAAACACGAATACGCAGGTATAGGCGCACTCTACAGCCCAACTAGAGGTATTTCGCTATTGATTCGCAATTTATTGGCAAATCCCTTTGTACGATACTTAGTTGTAATTAACGCTACCAAAGAAGACCGTAACGCCGGAGCGAGTAAGTGTTTAATTGACTTTTTCTGTAACGGTTTTGAGTTGGGGGTTACAGACACGGGTAAACAGTCTTGGATAATTCGCTCTACCGTAGTGGGGTATATAGATATAGAAGTCCCCGCGCCTGTATTAGAACAATTACGCCAATCAATAGAATGGGTAGAAGCCAAAACAATTGCTGATGCTGTAAGCAAAGTAAAAGCTTACACGCACTGGCAGCCTCTAGAGCCTTGGAGTTCGCCCCAAACCTATCCCCTAGACACTGTAGAACCCACAGTATTACCAGGGACGCGCTACGGACACCGCATCGAAGGGCGGACAATTGCCGAAACCTGGGTAAAAATTGTTCACCGCATCAAAACTACAGGAACAATCAGACCAACGGGTTACGATGGACAATGGCAAGAATTAATCGATTTAGTGGCAATTGTCACCGATGAACCAGAGGAATTTTACTTTCCCGAACCCAATTATCTCCCATGCGATCGCGCTTTTATCAATGAGTACGTCTCGCAAATATTAGACGATGCGCCTACGGTAGAAGGGGTTAAGTATACTTATGGGCAAAGATTGCGATCGCATTTTGGATTAGATCAAGTAGAGCAAGTAATTGGTAAACTAATTGCCGATATTGATTCTGCTAGAGCGGTAATGTCTTTATGGGATGTACAAGACGGCGAAGGGAATAATAGTCCTCCTTGTCTCAATCATATTTGGGTAAGAGTTGTAGATAACGAGCTATCTTTAACCGCTACTTTTCGCAGCAACGATATGTTTTCTGCTTGGGTGGCGAATGCAATGGGGTTACGAGCATTGCAAAAACATATTTTAGATCGAGTGTGCGAAGTCTCTAACTATAGATTGCAAATGGGAGCCTTAATTACTATTAGCCAAAGCGCCCATATTTACGATGATTGTTGGGAAAATGCCGATAATTTAATTCAAAATCAGTATAAAAAACTTGTAGCGCAAAAAGACTACGCCGACCCTTCAGGTAGTTTTGTAATTAACGTCCAAGCTGACACAATTGTTGTTGAACACATGACCCCTGGAACAGGAGAAGTTGTTAACTGTTATTTTGGTAAATCTGCAACTGGGCTTTGCAGACAAATCGCCGCCGATTGTCCCGCTTTGCAAATTGGACACGCAATGTATTTAGGAAGTGAATTGCAAAAAGCAGAATTAGCGTTAATAAATCAATTTTTATACACTCAAGATCGAGCTTTAAAATCAAACTTTAGCTAAAGTCACAACTTCAGCTTGGTCTTGATACTTACCTTTGCGATCCTCGTAACTTGTGGCGCAGGGTTCCCCTTCTAAAAATAGCAGTTGTACTACACCTTCATTAGCGTAAATGCGACAATCTGCACTAGAAGAATTAGAAAATTCTAAAGTTAAATGACCTCTCCATGCAGCCTCGGCGGGAGTTAAATTTGCTATTATTCCACATCTTGCATACGAGCTTTTTCCAATACATATAACTGTAATATTTGCTGGAACTTCTAGTTTTTCTAGAGCCACACCTAAACCGTAGGAATGAGCAGGCAAAATAAAATAATTACCACTACTATCTGTATGCAGTTGGGTTTGTTCTAAGTTTTCAGGATTAAAGTTTTTAGGATCTACTACTGTTCCAGGAATATGACGAAAGATCCGAAATTCTGCGCTTGAAAGCCGGATATCATATCCATAAGAAGAAAGTCCATAGCTAATTACTGGCTGTAATACTGAGTCTTGCTGATGTTTTCTAATTAGCTTTGACTCAAAAGGTGCAATCATGCCTTCAGTCGCCATTTTAGTAATCCAGATGTCGTTTTTAATCACAAGTTTCAAAGGGTAGATAAACGATCGGGGATTACTAAGATACCTTGAAATGTAGCGTAAGGGCGCAATGCCTTGCGAAGGCATCTTTTGGGGAGAAGAATTCTTCCCAAAAATGCCGCCCCTTACGGTTGGTGACTGCGGCGAATTTCAGTGATTTGGTCGGCTAATTCGAGGATTTCTTGGGGCATTTCTGTACCTGTCAGTACAATGTCTACATGAGCGGGACGTTTTTTAATAAATTCCAATACGTCATCTAGCGGAATTAACCCAAAAGAAATCGCTAAACTTAATTCGTCAAGCACTACAAAAGTATATTTCCCCTCAGATACAACTTTTTGTGTATGCTGCCACAATGCGAGTAATGACTTTGTTTCTGCTTCGTCTAGTTGGGGAGTATCGATATAACGAGGTAAGTCGCAGCGAATCCAATCTAAATTTTGCCCTAACTGTACCGGATGCTCAAACCCTTGCCCTATCCCGCCTTTAAGAAACTGAACTATCAATACAGGCGTACCTTGTCCAGCAATTGTTAAGGCTTGCGCCATCACACTTGTAAAAAAGCAGCGCGGCGAACAGGTAAATACTTGGACAAGCCCCGCGATCGCATAAGGTAGGCTATTAGGAGTTGTTAATGCGGGAGTTTCTAGCTGGGCAACCATAGGACAACATTTAACCGTTGAGGAAAAATAATACGGATATATAGCGTATTTATTAGCTAAGTCTTTTGATTTAACACTAGATATAAGTAGAGGTCAACAGCTAGAAGATAGTTGATTTTCCCGAAAAACTATGAGTAGCTTGGCAACGAGGAGTGCGAGATGCGATCGCAAAATGTCATAAACTTGGCTAAGTTCTGATAACTAAACGAGCAATAGTCATGTCTTGGCAACGTCCCGATGGTAGACAAAGCGAACAGTTGCGTCCGATTAGCTTTGAGCTTGGTTTTACGCGCTTTGCAGCTAGTTCCGTTTTAACTAGATGTGGTGATACGCAAGTTCTTTGTACGGTAACGATTACTGATGGAGTACCCAAGTTTTTAGTCGGTTCGGGAAAAGGCTGGTTAACGGCGGAATATCGAATGTTACCCGGTGCAACCCCCCAGCGCCAACCACGAGAATTATTAAAACTATCAGGACGCACACAAGAAATTCAACGCTTGATTGGGCGCAGTTTGCGCGCAGCCATTGATTTAGAGGCACTAGGGGAACGCACAATTACTATTGATGCTGACGTACTCCAAGCTGATGCCGGAACTCGTACAACCTCTATTACTGGGGGCTTTGTGGCGCTATCTGATGCGATCGCATCCCTGATAAAACAAGGAGTTCTAGAACGCTCTCCGATTCGCCACCAAGTAGCGGCGGTTTCTGTAGGAATACTCCAAGGCGAACCTTATCTAGACTTAAACTACCCAGAAGATGTAGCGGCAGAAGTAGATTTAAACGTAGTCATGAACAGTAACTTAGGCATTATAGAAATTCAAGGAACCGCCGAAGAAGGCAGTTTTAGCCGGGTTCAAACCAATCAAATGCTCGATATTGCCGAAAAAGGTATTAAGGAACTGTTCGCCGCGCAGCAGCAAGCATTGCATAAATAACTCCAGCACTTATCTTTTTGTTGCAAAAATTGTAAGTAACTGCACTAGCACCCAATATCTCTGGGACAATCGGAAACTACAAGACTAATAATAACTATTCCAAGCTATATAAATTAGGGAGCATTGCAAGGATATGAAATTGGCTTACTGGATGTATGCAGGACCCGCCCATATTGGAACTTTGCGAGTTTCTAGCTCTTTTAAAAACGTCCATGCCATCATGCACGCACCAATTGGCGATGACTACTTTAATGTCATGCGTTCCATGCTAGAGCGCGATCGCAATTTTACTCCAGTTACCATTAGTTCGGTAGACCGCAACGTATTGGCGCGGGGTTCTCAAGAAAAGGTCGTTGACAATATTACTCGCAAAGACACCGAAGAACACCCTGACTTAATTGTGCTTACTCCTACTTGCACCTCTAGCATTTTGCAAGAAGACTTAGAAAACTTTGTCGAACGTGCTTCCATCGATACAAAGTGCGATGTAATGCTGGCAGATGTCAACCACTACCGCGTCAACGAATTGCAAGCGGCGGATATTACCCTGCGGCAAATTGTTCAGCTATACACCGAAAAAGCCCGAAAAAAAGGCGAATTACCTACAGGTAAAACTGAAAAGCCTTCAGTCAATATCTTTGGTATTTCTAGTCTTGGCTTCCACAATCACCACGATTGCACCGAATTAAAGCGCCTGATGACGGATTTGGGCATTGAAATTAATGAGGTAATTCCTGAAGCAGCGTCAGTTCTTAACCTCAAAAGACTTTCCCAAGCTTGGTTTAACTTAGTACCTTATCGGGAACTAGGGGTAATGTCGGCGAAGTACCTAGAACAAGAGTTTGGGATGCCTTATGTAGATATTACGCCGATGGGTGTAGTAGAAACAGCGCGTTG
This sequence comes from Aliterella sp. E5.1, assembly GCF_057473825.1. Taxonomy (NCBI): domain Bacteria; kingdom Bacillati; phylum Cyanobacteriota; class Cyanophyceae; order Chroococcidiopsidales; family Aliterellaceae; genus Aliterella; species Aliterella sp. E5.1. The sequence goes on along the minus strand of NZ_JBYCCV010000001.1, from coordinate 120,926 downwards.
CATTCGCAAAATTCAGCAGATACTTAACGATCAAGGTGCAGATGTAAACTACGAAGACTTTATCAACGAGCAAACTTTGTATGTTTCTCAAGCTGCTTGGTTTTCGCGCTCGATTGACTGTCAAAATTTAACCGGAAAAAAAGCTGTAGTCTTTGGCGATAGCACCCACGCCGCCGCTATGACAAAAATATTAGCGCGGGAAATGGGCATTCACGTTGTTTGGGCGGGTACTTATTGCAAGTACGATGCGGAGTGGTTTAAGGAACAAGTCGGCGAATACTGCGATGAAGTAATCGTAACTGAAGATCACGGACAAATTGGCGATGCGATCGCTCGCGTTGAACCTTCAGCTATCTTTGGTACGCAAATGGAACGCCACGTAGGCAAGCGTTTAAACATCCCTTGTGGTGTAATTGCTGCGCCAGTACATATTCAGAACTTCCCCATTGGCTACAAGCCATTTTGCGGCTATGAAGGTACAAATCAAATCGCCGATTTGGTCTACAATTCCTTTACTTTGGGTATGGAAGACCACTTACTCGAAATCTTCGGCGGACACGATACCAAGGAAGTAATTACTAAAGGCATTTCTGCTGATTCCGATTTAGGTTGGAATAAAGAAGCACAGGCAGAATTAAACAAAGTGCCTGGATTTGTACGCGGTAAAGTTAAGCGCAATACTGAAAAATTTGCACGCGATCGCGGTTTTAGTGTAATTAGTCTTGAAGTAATGTACGCCGCTAAAGAATCTGTAGGCGCGTAGTTTCCTAAGCTTTACACTATAAGTTAATAAAGGAGTTTTCAATTGGGAACTCCTTTATTAATAGTTTTCTCTTAAATTTTGCACTGATCGAATGAATAATGCTAAAGAACATTACGATCGACACCTTGGGGCTATTTATAGCTGGATGGCTGGAGATGTAAATGTAGCCTTAGAGCGCAACCGCAGCTTATTTTATCAGCTAGGGCTTGATACTGCTCCAAAGGGTTTAGCCATTGATTTAGGCTGCGGTACAGGATTTCAGTCAATTCCACTAGCAGAACTTGGTTACTCAGTTCTTGCAATAGATTCTTGCGCTGTGTTGCTATCTTAGTTACAAGAAAATATTATCAACCTGCCTATTACAACAATTCAGGACGATCTACTAAACTTTAGTAAACATATCAGCAATCAAACACAGTTAGTAGTTTGTATGGGTGACACGCTAACCCATCTCGATTCCCTTGATGCTGTCCGCAATTTAATATCTGAGGTGAGTCAAAAACTTACTGAAGGCGGAATAATAGTTTTAACGGATTTCGCGGAATTCCCCTTCCTCGCCGCAGGCAGGGAGGGGATGGATAGCGGGAGACTCTTAGTCTTCAATTAGTCTTGACTTTCACTTCTAGGTATGAGATTATACATATACCCAAAGCTCTAGTTGGGAGAGAGGACGTAGCCGCAGTTGGCGAACCGCTTACAGAGCAGACAAAAAGACTAGAAACTGCACTGAACTTGAAAGGCGAATAACGTAACTTTTCATACATAAGTTCTAAACCAAAAAAACAAAATATTTTCGTCTCAGGAAGTGGGACGACTGCCTGTGGAGGTGGAGTAAGACCATCATCGGGTTTAGTCCCGAACTCAGAAATGAGTACCTAACGTGGCATCGGCTGTTGAAACGGGAAACTCCAAAGGCGAATAAGACCGCCCTTGCCAGTTGTGTTGGAAGCCCCAACTTCAGCGAAGCAAGTTGGGGTACTTCACCATTCCGCGATTATGTTTCAGTAGAACTTCTCGGACACCAGCGTTTTATTCCGGTACGAAGTGATGACAGCAGAATTTTGACTTGCTTTCTTGAATATCATCAAGAGTTTGTGGAAGTGCATGACTTGCTTCATTACAAGGATGGGACGCAATGGGCGTTTAAAGCTAGTTCTTATTGCAAGTTGCGACTAGATAAAAATTGGTTGATTAAACAAATGGGTGAGTTAGGTCTAGCTATTATTCAAGATACATTTAGTAGTGGAATGGTAAACATTGTCGCTAAGAAAACTGGCAGCGCCTAAATAGTAGATTTCAGTAATTTATACTCACTAAAAATAGAAGATGGTCTCGACAGAATTGCTTAATATGCTTCAAAGTCTCAACCGTGTTGATCAACTCTACGTCATCCAATTATTAGCATCAGAATTAGCTCAACAGGAAACCGACCTAATTAAACAAGAGCAGTCTTATCCCGTTTGGTCGCCCTATGATGCTTCTGAGGCTGCAACCATCATGTTAGAAGCGCTGCAAGCTGACAAAACCTAACTTTATCAAAATGGCGATTGCTATCTCTTTAAGTCTTTTTTGCTGAATTTCCAACGATCAAATTTACCAAGTTTTCCACTAAGCGATCGCGTTCCATTGGCACAATATCTTTACCATGTAACATCTCTTGCACAATTAGATAATGCACGAGCGTACCTACAAAAATTCGCGCCGTTGCTTCGGGATCGGATAAATTAAGCCCAGAACAAGACGTAAAGTATTGACGCAGTGTATTAAAAGCGGTTTGCTCGATATTACTAACAAAAGCGCGGGCTAACTTAGGAAATCGCCCGGATTCGCCCAGAATTACACGCATAAAATTGAGAAACTGCGGATCGTCCATCCCTGAATCTAAAAACCGATTGGCTAATGTTCGCAGAAAAATCTTTGGATCTGCTTGCACTATTTCATTGATAGGCGTGTCTAGTATTGAGCGAAATTTTCCCTTAACTAAGCGACTGATTAAAGCGTTAAATAAGCCTTCTTTATCCTGAAAATGGCTGTAAACCGTTGCTTTCGATACCCCTGCTGACTTTGCAACTCGATCCATACTCGTTGCTGCAAAGCCATGAGTCAAAAACTCTTGCATCCCCCCAGCTAAAATTGCTTCGGCTTTCTCTGGAGATAGTTGGCGTTCTGTATGGATGGGTGTCTCTGCCATTAGGCGATCGCTTCCTCTGAAATAATGCGTCAAACTTGACATTACTATACTAAGCGGTTTAGTTTGATGCTATATAAACTAAACTGTATAGTTTAGAAGGTAGGAAAGATGCAAAACGTAACCGTTCAAGAAAGTTTAGCTACCAAAGTTCGCAAGTCCCGGTGGACGACCATCGCTATAGCTTCACTTTGTATTGGTAGCGCGGCGGTGGGGTTCTGGCGCTTTGCGTTAACCTCGCCTCCACCACCGCCGGAGATTGTTAGCGAGGCAGCAATTAAAACTGTTACTGCCTTGGGGCGATTGCAGCCCAAGGGAGAAGTAATTAAACTATCTGCACCAACTTCTAATAGTGGCAACCGCGTCGATCGCTTATTGGTAAAAGAAGGAAGTCAAGTAAAAGCAGGACAAGCGATCGCAATTTTGGATAATCGCGACTTTCTCCAAGCAGCCTTAGAACAAGCCCAAAAAGATGTAACAGTTGCCCAAGCAAAACTTGCCATTACTCAAGCAGGGGCAAAACAAGGTGAGATCGCCTCGCAACAAGCAGAAATTGAACGTTTAGAAGCCCAGCGACAGGGCGATATAAGTTCCCAACAATCAAAAATTGCCCGATTAGCCGCCGAAGTTCGTAATGCTCAAACTGAGTATCAAAGGTATCAAGCGCTTTATCAAAATGGGGCAATCTCCGCCTCCGATCGCGACTCCAGGCGTTTAACACTAGAAACGGCACAAAAAAGCCTACAAGAAGCGCAAGCAGAACTCAATCGCACCCGATCGACTCTCCCTTCAGAAATCGCCGCAGCCAAAGCAACATTAAACAAAATTGCTGAAGTACGCCCGGTTGATATAGCTTACGATCGCGCTGAAGTTGATAAAGCGGTTTCTGCCAGAAATCAGGCAAAAGCAGAACTAGAACAGGCAGTTGTGCGATCGCCCGTTAATGGCGAAGTATTATACATTCACACCCGTCCGGGGGAAGTTATTTCTAGTGATGGCATTGTAGAACTAGGACAAACCCGGCAGATGGAAGTGAGCGCAGAAGTTTATCAGAGTGATGTAAATAAAGTCCGCAACGGGCAAAAGGTAAGAGTTTCGAGCGATTCGCTATCGGGTGAATTGTCTGGAAAAGTTACTCAAATTGGTTCCCAGGTGCGACGACAAAATACTATTAATACTGACCCCAGCACCAATATTGACGCGAGAGTAGTTGAAGTCCATGTAGCGTTAGATGCAGCCTCCAGCCAGAAAGCTGCAAAGTTTACCAACTTGCAAGTAAAGGTGGTGATTGAGCCATGATCCAAAAACTAAAACGGCGCACGCCTTTGGGATGGCTGCAACTGAGTCGTGAGAAAGGACGTTTATTAGTAGCACTATCTGGCATTGCCTTTGCAGACATTTTGATGTTTATGCAGCTAGGTTTTCAGAACGCTCTGTACGATAGCAATACTCGTCTCAATCGTTCCTTGCAAACTGACATTGTTTTAGTCAGTCCCAAAGCTCGGAATATGCAGAATTTGTCTACCTTTTCGCGGCGACGGCTGTATCAGGCGATGAATATTCCAGGAGTGAAAACCGCAGAGCCTTTTTACGCCAATACTATTGTCTGGAAGAACCCAAAGACGAGGAAGGAAGCTACAGTTCAATTAATTGGCTTTAATGCCGATCGCCCAGCGTTCAACTTGCCCGAAGTGAATCAGCAATTGGACAAACTAAAACTGCCTGATACGGTAGTCTTCGATCGCGGTAGTCGCGGCGATTATCAAGACACAATCTTGGCTATCGATAGCAATACTCAATCGGTAACAACTGAAGTAGAAGGGCGCACGATCGCAGTAGCAGGTTTATTTACTTTGGGTGCTTCCTTTGGCGCTGATGGTACGTTGATGACCAGCGATCAGAATTTTTTGTTGATGTTTCCAAGGCGAGAAGCTGCCAGTATTAGTTTGGGTTTAGTGTATTTGACTCCTGGTGCTGACGAACATCAGGTATTAGAAGCGATGCGATCGGATTTACCCAACGATGTGCAAATAATGACTCACGCAGAATTTATTAAGTTTGAAGAAAATTATTGGAAAAGTTCAAGCCCGATTGGCTTTATTTTTGGCTTGGGAACGGCAATGGCTTTTGTCGTTGGTATCGTAATTGTCTACCAAGTGCTATCTACCGATGTAAATGCTCATCTCAAAGAATATGCCACCTTTAAAGCGATGGGCTACAACAATGGGTATTTGCTGACGGTGGTATTTGAAGAAGCCATTATTCTGGCAGTTTTGGGCTTTATTCCTGGTGCTATGTTGCCTTTAGGACTTTATTCTCTAGCGGCTAAAGCGACGGCTTTACCAATTTATATGACCGCTTTACGAGCAATTCTCGTCTTATTTCTGACTTTAATTATGTGTGGAATGTCGGGAGCGATCGCTACCCGCAAACTTCAATCTGCCGATCCTGCTGATATGTTCTAGGTTTGTATTATGTCTCAACCTGCTATTGTCGTTCGCAACCTCGATTATTACTTTGGTCAAGGTGCATTGCAAAAACAAGTTCTCTATGACATCAACCTCGAAATTAATAGTGGCGAAATCGTCATTATGACTGGTCCTTCGGGTTCTGGCAAGACAACTTTGCTAACTTTAATTGGTGGATTGCGATCGGCTCAAGCAGGTAGTTTGCAAGTGTTGGGACAAGAACTTGCTGGTGCGACAGCAGGGCAACTCACCCGCGCGCGTCGCCATCATGGGTATATTTTTCAGGCGCATAATTTGCACGGAAGTTTGACCGCCCTGCAAAATGTCAAGATGGGGCTAGAACTTCACCAAAATATTTCACTTACCGAAATGCAAGTTCGCGCCGCCGAAATGCTTACGGAAGTAAGATTAGAAGAAAGAATTAATTATTATCCCGACGATTTATCCGGCGGACAAAAACAGCGCGTTGCGATCGCACGAGCTTTAGTAAGTCATCCTCAACTTGTTTTAGCAGATGAACCTACCGCCGCCCTAGATAGTAAATCAGGACGCGATGTGGTCACTTTGATGCAAAAGCTGGCTAGGGAACAAGGTTGCACAATTTTGTTAGTCACCCACGACAATCGAATTTTAGATATCGCCGATCGCATTGTCGAGATGGAGGATGGTAAATTGACTAACAATACAACCGCCCTATCGTCTGTTGCCTAGTTAATGAATTGAGTGGAAAGCTTTCGCTAATACACCCTACCCCAAGAGCGATCGCTCATAATTTCAATTACCAAATCTACCCCCCTAGAAGTTGCGGTTAATGGTTTGATAAATAACTCTGGATGCAGACTTATCCAAAAGTAATTAACAAATTGCTCTATTTCTAAGTCACTCATTCCCGATTTACCAAGCAACTTTGCTTGATGTTCGGCTTGTTGTCGCCACTGCAAACTCCAACGGTAATCGAGCGGATACAACAAAATCAAGCGATCTATTCGTTTCCATAAAGGTAAATAGTTTTGTAATTTCGCATTCATATCGCGGGCAAATTGGCGATCGCTATCGGTAATAATTGGCGGTGGTGCGGTGTCAAAAGCCCCCGGATCGATTGGTCGAACACCCACAAACCAACCCTCAAATAAAACAATATCCGCCCCTGAAATTGCTTCAGGAGTTCCTCGATCTCCCGCACCGTTATGAGCCGATTTATCAAAGCGGGGAAGGTGAATTATTGCGTCAAAGTTGGGCTGACGCAGCGCATCCAAGACATTTATACCCAAATCTAGATCGTGAGTACCAGGGGGACCGCGCCAAATTAAACGTGGGTCTTGCTGCTTTAAAATTAGGCGATCGCGATAGGTTTTGTACAAGTCGTCCAAAGACAAACTGCAACTACGATAACCCATCTCACTCAAGATTAATATTAGGATGGAAGCTAAGGTAGATTTGCCTGTTCCTTGTCCTGCTAAAATACCTTGAATTAAAGGTTTTGATTGCGATTGACGGTAGGACGCTATCAGCATCGCTAGAGGCAGCCACCAAGTCCACAGATTGGTCGCAAACTTATCTGCTGGTAGCTTTAGAGTTTGTTGATTAAATTGGCTGCAAGCAGGGTAAACAGTGCGGAAAATGGGCGCGTACTTATCCACATTTTCCGGTGTAATCCCAAAGGCTTTAGCCCGTGCTGCATCGAATAATTGCGATCGGCTATTTGCCAAAATTTGTTCAAGCCATAAATCCATTGGGAGTAAATTAAACGCTAAGTATTATTATAAAAATGAAATTTATCGGTATCGATCTAGGTTGGAAATCGCAACCAAGCGGACTGTGTTGCTTGGAATTGGTAGACGGAGAGTTGTATTTATTAGATCTAGACCGTATTGAAGCGATCGCTGACGTATTTTTTTGGTTAGATAACTGCGTTCAACTTGAAGATAGCGCGATCGTTGCTGTAGATGCCCCTACCATCATTCCCAATCTTACGGGAACGCGCGCTCCAGACAAACTTACCCACAAATATTTTGGACGTTACCACGCTGGTTGTTATCCCGCAAATCTCAGCTTTGCTTTTGCCGATCGCACTGTCGGTTTTGGCATAGAGTTAGAAAATCGAGGTTTTAGCCACGCACCAGAAATTACAGCGCAACAATTAGGTAGATACCAAATAGAAGTATTCCCCCATCCGGCGATTGTGGAATTATTTAATTTACCTTTAATCTTGAAATATAAAAAAGGACGCTTGTTAGAGCGCCGCTTGGAACTAATTAAACTGCATAAATATATTGTGGAAGTTTTACCTACTTTTCAACCTGCCCTTAAGCTAAATTCTAATCCGGTACTGTTGGCAGAAATCCCCTTTACAGGAGCCGCCTTAAAAGCATTGGAAGACAAGTTAGATAGTATAGTTTGCGCTTACGTTGGAGCTTATTGGTGGTATTGGGGACTAGAACGAAATATAGTATTAGGCGATCGCGCTACGGGTTATATTGTAGTTCCCAAACGCGAAATTTAACGGTGCTTTTTTAAAACAACGCGATCGCCATAAACCAATAATCGCTCTATAGTATCGATCCGATTTGACCAAACTTTAAATTGATAGGGATTTTCTAACCTGTAAAAGCGCATCCCATCTTTAAACTGCGACTCAAAGGAACTCAGAGCCGCCTTGGCGGTACTCAATCGCCCCGATGTAGGATTAGCCGCAAGTTCTGCTAAGGCAGTTTCTAGGACTTGTGCTTCGGTATCAAAACTCGATTGCTTGCTTTTAACCAAAATCAGTTGATCGCTGGCAAGCAGATAATTCCACTGCTGTTGCAACAATGTGAACCTCGCCGCCGCCGTATGAAAAGGTTGACGGTAAGGAATTGGCTCCTTTGCGCCGCCTTGGGTACGTTGAAAAATACCTTGCAAGTCGCTGTTAAGGTTTTCTACAGCAAATAGCGCATAACCGCTAATTGGCAAATCTCGCGCTAACTGAATTTGATCGACAGCAACGGGAGAAGTCAAGTTAAATAAGCGAATTCCTGGTACAACTAGCGCCGAACCTAACTTCACCGAGCTAATCCAAGGTTGAGCAAGACGCTGGAAACGGTAAGTATCCAAAGCGTAAGTCATAGGAATAATTAAGTCTATATCACCCCGTTGCGCCCATACTTCCCAGTGCTGCTGTAACTTGTTGAGGCGCTCTTGTTCGGGAAGCGGAAATACGGCAACGGACATAATTATATTCGGGCGCACCTGACGCAATTGCTGCGCTACTTGGGCAACAAAGGAATCGATTTGGGAGGTGCGAAAATTCGTCCATTTTTGCCACAAAACGCGATCGCGTGGGCTAATTTTAGTCGGATCTACGCCTGTTAATTGCCTAAACTGCTGCCTTGCCGCTTTACCATAGCCGTAAGTGCGGTCGGCTCCCGGATCTTGGAATGGGTAACGAATATAGTCTAGTTGCAAACCATCTATTTTGTAGCGTTGGGCAATTTCATTGCATAGAGCTAGTACGTACTGACGTGCTTCGGGATTTGCCGGATCTAAAAACGGCTTATTTTGACCGGGCGGAAACAAGCTTCCCCGGTTATCATAGCTTGCCCAATCGGGATGAGCGGCAAGCACGGGTCCCGGATAGTTTGCGGGCAGATTGACTAACGTGTTGTGACGTTGATTGCCAACGGCGAAAGCCCATACCCAAGCGTGTAACTCTATTTTTCTTTCGTGAGCTAACTTAACTCCCGATGCTAAAGGATCCCAACCTTTTACTAAAGGATTTGCTTGGGGTGCAACTTGACTTGGATAAATAGGATAGCCAGCATTAACGGTTTCGAGAAAAACGGTATTGATTCCTGCTGCCGCTAGTTTGTCAAAAACTTTTGCTAATCCTTGCTCGGAACCTGCGCGGACAATTGTGCCTCGATCTAACCATATAGCGCGAATTTCTGGTTGAGAAGTCGGGCGATTTGTGGGGTAGTTTTCCCACAATAGTTTAGAAGCTTTGAGCCACTCACTTCTTGCTTTGGTGTAGTTTCTCGTGCTAACTAGCTGGGGTAAAGTTTTGGCGATTTTTCTAGCTTCAGCCAAGGCTTGAATAGCGCTTTGGGGCAGGGTTGTAATTTTAGAACTAGCTATTTCTGTAGTTTCTGTGGGGCGATGAGCGCGCGAATTTGCGGCTAGTTGGGCGCTTTCAAATCTACCAATCAAGTTTTCCAATTCTTGACGCAGCGCGATCACTTCTACGCCCGTAATTGGACTTTTGGCGTTGGGGGCAACTAATCCCCTTGGTGCAAGCCTATCTAATGGCTCATCCGAGGCGGGAGTTACAACTTTAGGGTTAACTATAGCTATTGGCTGATTTGTAACTGTTTGACTTCTGGGCTTTTGAGTAACTAGAGGCAGATTTGGGTTAACGACAGTTCTATTGGTAGTTGGCTTGGCGGCTACCGTACCATTGCAGTTTTTTGGTTTATTAGTGCTTTCATTGGCAGTTAACTTGATATGACGACCAAGAGCAGCTTTTAACCATGCTGTATCAAATTCGGCAGCTGTGGCGGTATTTCCCCAATTCCAGCCTAAAAGCGTTGTGCGCTCTGTAGTGACGACGGCAGAAGGCGTATTTGGCGTTTGCCAAATTGCTGCTGTTTGGCTAGTTATCCCAGTGGGAATTACTGAGCCTCCCCAAGCTGTACCGCCTAGAGAATCTTTGACCCATTGTTGGGAATTAGTTTTTAATGGTTGTAATTTTGATGGCGCTTCAAATCCAAGTCCCCAGTAAGCTCCCAACAGACTCCGCATTAATTGCCGAACTCCAGGCTGACTTTTATTACCCACAGCGCCGCTAGTAATTACCCGTCCGCCTCTGCTCATCCATCCTTCTAAAGCGATCGCTTGGGCGGGGGATATTGTCTCTACATTCGGTAAAAATACCACCGGGCGATCGCTCAAATCTGTAACGCTTCTTACGTTTGCAAGATCGATCACGCAGTAATTTATTCCCGATGCTTGCAAGCGCGTGGTAATATTCTGCCAGTTTTGAGCATTTTCTCCGCTCCTAACTACGCCCAATATTTCTGTTTCTACGGCTTTGGTGGGCAAAGCAAATAACGGCAATAAGCTCGAACCCCAGGCGATTGCGCCCAACCAAACATACAAATTTCTTGCTACTTTTTCGCGGCTAAAAGTGACCCGAACTATTGGTAGCAGCACGGTTAAACTTAATTTTGTCGGCATTATTTAATACAGGTTTCGATTAGCTCGGCAATCCCCTGGACGGGCAAAATTGGCGTACTGAGTTTGGAAGATAGTTCTGTAACGGTCATGTCGTCTAAAAAACAAGTATCGCCATGCTTAAGAATCATAGCAGGTAGTAACACTCCATCACCTAAGTATTTCTGTTGTAACCCTGATAACAAATCTTCGCCAGTCAATAAACCTGTAACGGTAATACTCTGTCCCCAATAATTACTACATAGAGCAATCATCGTTATTTCTAAGTTTTCTACTTCATTTAGCCGCTCTACAATTGGCTGAAAAGCTTTTTCTACAGCGTTGCCTACTACCCAAGTAAGTTTTTTGGCTGTAGGGATTTGTTTGGGCAAGTTCTTGGCAGCTAAGTCAAATTCTTTGAGAAAAGAGCGAATCGAGCCTACACCATTATCTATCTGCGGATAGTTTTCGTAGTGAGCTTCGGGCGGTAGCTCTGCCCCTGCAATCAAAAACCACTCATCAGCTAACCAAGCAAAGGTAGATTTTAACGAAGTACGAAATTTGGTTTGCAGACTTTGCACTTGTTGGATGACTCCGGCGGCTTGCTCTGGTGTCACTGGAGTTAATTCGTCTTCAGTGGGGCGAAACTTGGTTAAACCTACAGGTACAACCGCAACGGAAGCTACGGCGGGGGGTTTTTCTTTGTGAAAAAAAGCCAAATCGAGTAGAGTTTTTTTTTAATGCTTGCCGTCATTTATCCCTGGACATACTACTACCTGAGCGTGAATTTTCAGCCTTTTTTGTTGAAACCACTTTTGTTGTTGTAATATTTCCCCGGCGCGAGGATTTTTTAATAGTCTAATTCTAATATCAGGCTCGGTGGCGTGGACAGATACATATAAGGGCGATAATCGCATTTGCTCGATTCTTGCCCATTCTTTTGGACTCAAGTTAGTGAGGGTGAGATAAGAGCCGTAAAGAAAGCTCAGGCGGTAGTCGTCGTCTTTGAAGTACAGGCTTTGACGTTTGCCGGGGGGTTGTTGATCTATAAAGCAAAAAGGGCAGCGATTATTACACTGAATCAAGTTGTCAAATAAAGCGCTGTCAAATTCTAATCCCAAGCCTTCGTCGTACTCTTTCTCAATTTCTACATGATGAGTTTTCCCAGTAGTGTCGATTACTTCTAGTTCTAATAGTTCGTCGGCGCACAAAAATTGATAGTCTATTAAGTCGCGGGGGCGCGTACCGTTGATAGCTACAACAGCGTCGCCCACCTCAAAACCCATTTCGGCGGCGATGGAGTCGGGAAGAATTTTAGTGATTTTGGCGGGGTTGGTGGCATTCATAAATCTTTGAGGCGGCGCGGCTTTTAACTATTTGGCAATAGGTTAGTTGCGATCGCAATTAGAATTGCAATCCCAAAAGCTAGTCTGTACCAAACAAATACCCAAGTGTTTTGAGTTTGTAAAAAACGCAGTAACCAAGCGATCGCTAAATAAGAAAATATGGCGGCGGAAATTACGCCCACAACCATTGTAACTATGCCATCGTTGCTTATTCCTACGTCTATTGCTCCTTTTAGTTCGACAAGTCCTGCTAAAGTAATTGCTGGTATGCCAAGTAAAAAGGAAAATCGAGCGGCGGCGGCTCTTTCTAAGCCCATAAACAACCCAGCAGTAAGAGTTGAACCAGAGCGCGATACGCCAGGAATGAGAGCTATAGCTTGAGCAAGCCCCATCAAAATGCCATCGGTAATGTTTAGCTTTTCAAAGTTACGTTTACGCTTGCCTATTTGCTCTGCTAATCCTAAAAGCAGCGACATTATTATAGAGGCAGTAGCGATCGCCCCTAAACTCCGTATAGGTGAATTATCAAAGTCTGGAATGAAGTTTTTTATTAATAGTCCAAAAAATACTATTGGTAAGGTTCCCAGCGCAATGCCGATAGCTAGGCGCAAGTCGTAGGATTTATAATTTTTTTGCTTAATTGCCGTAAATGCCCCGATCGTAATTTGAGTTAGATCGCTCCAGAAATACCACAACACAGCAGCTATACTTCCCAACTGAATTACGGCGGTAAAGGCTACCCCCGGATCTCCCCAGCCTAATAATACGGGGATTACTTTGAGGTGAGCGGTACTGCTAATCGGCAAAAATTCTGTAAGTCCTTGCACCATACCAAGAATAATTGCTTGAAAAATATTCGGCTGTGCGGAGGTTGTTACTGGTGTTGTTTGACCAAATACTTGCACTGGCAAAGTTGCTGCACTAGCTGTCACAGCACTACAAAGGGCTAAAAATCGATATTTTGCTGAAATCATAATTTGTTTGTTGTTGTGCGATCGCAGTTTCTCCTTAAATTGACACTTTTGCCAACCTCCGTCAAACTCTTTTAGCTTTCTATTTCTCGGTATTCCATAATAATTAAGGTATTATTAATATGCCCCCCCAGGGGATCGATCTTGTGATATCGTTAAGTAAGATTAAGTTAAGTAAATAATATTCATATAGTACCTTGGTTAACCAAACATTGCCCCCTTACAGCATCGCGACTTCCGCGCTGGCAACTGCCGAGCCGCCGAGAGTTAGCAATATAAATATTTCTTGGCAAGTTGGTTTTCGGCAAGCCTGGTTAATTTTTGGAGCGGCGGTTTTTTTTGTAACCGTGCCAGTATTTGTGGAAGCGCCGCTAGTGAGAGTGCTGCCGTGGTTGAGTTTGGTACTAACGGCGGGGTGGCTATGGCTGAGTTATAAGTTGATGAACAAACCCAAAACTTACATTTGGGGAGACTTATTACTAGGTTTTAGTTGGAGTTGGCTTGCAGGTTCAGTCTACTGGGGCTGGATGCGCTGGGAACCGTTGTTACACTTGCCTGTAGAAGCGATCGCATTGCCTTTTGCGATCGTCTGTCTCAAGCGCGGCTGGGGTAAGGTAGGCAATTATTTTTATCTGGGTTCTTTATTAGGAACAGTATTAACAGATATATATTTTTATTTAGTAGATTTGATTCCTTACTGGCGGCAAATTATGCAAGAGCCAGAACTAACTCCCACAATTTTGCACAGTGCTTTAGGGCAAGTTCAAACGCCTTGGGGACAAGGTTTAGCAATAATTCTCGCTACAGTATTGCTAGTATGTGGAACGCTGCCTTTACTTTCTAAGCAATTGCACTGGTGGGCGTTTGGGGGAGCAGTATTGAGTACGATTTTGGTCGATAGCTTATTTTTAGTTGCGGCGATCGCTGCATAATAATTACCCGCCTAGGATTGAAATCCTAGGCTACCAGCTAAAGTAAGCTGAAGCCGACTAAGAAATTTTTGCACGTAGTGTTATTACTGAGGAATTTACTTTCTTTTTTGCTTGCGTGTCTTTGCCCGTGCAGCTTCGTGGACTTGATTGTTGATTAAATAGCCAAAACCAGCTTGCTCCAAACGGTAGATAAAGTCTTCATATTTAGGATTTCAGTATAAGTTGAACGCGAGCAGCAAGATAAGTTTCTAACTCGGAAAGTGGAGCGATACCTTCAGCAAACCCAGCAAAACTGAGCATTGTGGGCAAATTTTCCGCCTCTCGCATTCCCACGGTGGGAATTACGGAGCTTAAAGTTTTTAGGGAGAAGTCATCAGCATTAAATACTGGGTTGCAATGGACAATCGATGTCGTTAATTTTGGATCTAGTTTGCTCCGGTACACCCGCAACACCTCGGCGGCTCCGCAAGGTGGATTGTTCTCCAAACCATCAGAGACAATTACTACCAATTGCGCACCCCATTCTAAAGCATCCAAAAGCGGCGTAGCTAGATCGGTTTGTCCGCGAGGGTTGAGTAATAAAGGCGTTTCTATAGGTGCAGACCAAAAAGCCCGATACTTAGAGGCAGCAGCTTTTAAAAAGTAATGAGCCGCTAAAGCTACCCCAAGAGGACGGCGGCGTTTTTCACCTGAATTCGTAAATTGCCTCTGCTTGGTAGTGCGCTTGTCTAAATTTCTCTAATAGCTCAGTTTTGTAAACTTGCTTTTGCCAATGGCGAAACAAAAAAGTACCGAGTTCCCCTGGTAGCTGTAAGTGAGCGTGAATAGCAATGGCTCGAACTTTTGAGCGATACTTGACGGCATCAAAACTGACATCTCGTTTTTGACAGAGGTAGTCGCGGGCGATCGCTCGACTGCGGCGATTGTTGATACGTTTTTGACGTAGTTGTGCTAATACTTTCCAAGCTCGTTGGGGTGGTAAAGCTTTGAGCGTAGCAGCAATCAGCGCTCCTTCTTCTGCTTTATGTTCGGGGAGGGTATCTTTTCCCGTCGCCAAAAGCTTGAGGATAATTTGCGACTGATTAAAATGATTAATCCCCGCCGCCAGAGTGCGCGCGTACAACAAGCGATAATTGCCGAGAATATAGTCATGCAAAAAGTCTATCGATACTTGCTGCCCGTAAGCATGATCATAAAACTCTTTTTGCCCCGTGCAGGATAGGCACGCATTAATAAACATAACCAAATCTTCTCGCGCTACCTGCTCTAAGCGACTATTCCAGCTAACCACAATTTCTCAAATTTATTAACTAGACTGTTTGGGGAATGGCAGCACGACTAGCTAGGACAGCTTCAGAGACTGGGTTCGGAAATCGCACCAGAGTCCCGCAAACAGCTTGCTCAACGTTAACACGATTTAGATTAGCTCCGCCAAGATCCCTACTTGGCAAGTCCGTGTTCTAGAGCGAAACGCACTAATTCTGTGCGGCTATTTGTCCCAGTTTTACTAAATAAACGGCTGACGTACTTTTCGACATTGCGGACGCTAGTTTGCAAGCGGCGGGCAATTTCTTTATTCATTAGTCCCGTTGTAACTAAATCCAACACGCTTTGTTCTCTGGGTGTGAGGTCAATTTTAAACGGTGTTGGAGTTTGAACGATCGCACTTTTTTGAGTCAAAATTGCTTTAATCTGGGCTATTTGATTAGCTAAATCGGCAATATCTGGGATCTCGCCATTTTCAGTTGCGGTGGAATTTGCGACTACGCGGCGCTCTAGCAAGTTTTCGACAATAGCTACCAATTCGTCAGGATCGAAAGGCTTAGATAAATACGCATCGCACCGCGCTTGATAACCTTGAATGCGATCGCCTGTCATGCCTTTAGCGGTTAAAAATATCACCGGAAGGGCTTTAAACCGAGGATCGTCGCGTAATTGCTTGAGAAACTGGTAGCCATCTACTTGCGGCATCATAATGTCGGAAATTACCAAGTCTGGGGTATTTTGTTGCATCAACTCCCAGCCTTCACGAGCATTACTAGCTACTTGGACGCTAAAGCCGCTTTCGGTCAAATAATCTTTGACAGCTTCGCGCAATCCCGGCTCATCATCTACCAATAATAGTTGTGCTGACGACATTAATTAGGTTTCCTCTAGGATATTTTTTAATTTAACGAAAGTTTGCAGGTAGTTGCGATCGCGTGGGTGTTTAAAAAGTCTTTTTGTTGGTAGTTCATGCTTTATATCCCTCTTTTTATAAATTTAGGAGGAGCGCCTTTATCTTACAATTTACACACCATCCCTTTTGAAAAATCTTCTAAGGATCGGGTGGTGGGATAAAAGGATCTGGAGCAAAAAAGTTATCGCCACCAAAACTACGACAATACCAGATAGCTAATTCTCTTGCATATTTAAGATGTCTTAAAGCAATGGGGTGTTCGCCTGTATAATCGTGGGCGGCTTGATTGCCAACTCGGCGAATTTCCTGAAATATTCTATGAATATCGTCGGGAAGATAACCCGTATTATGAAGGCGATTGAGCAAATCTAGTTGGGGTTCATTAGGAATTGCGTATAACCCAACTTTTTTGGCAACTAATTGAGCTAATAGTTCGCCAAATTGCCGCAATTTCATTAAACAAGTAATAGGATCTTTGGTGTAATACTGCTCGGCTAAAGTTGCTAGGTTTGCTAGTTGCGGCTCGTAAGTTTGTAGAAAAGCAAAGTTACCTGAATTACTGGCATTTTCTCGAAAGCTACGCGACTGAAATTGTTTTAATTGAGCGAGGGTTTTATTGTAGTTATCCCAGTCTTGTTTGGCGCTAAATTGGCTGGCGGCGGTTTGGCGATCGCTAATCGCTTTTGACAATTCTTCTTGATGGGCGTAAGCTTGAGCGCGACTTAAATAGGCTTCGGGGTAATCGGGTTTAATTTTTATCGCTTGAGAAAAATCAATAATCGCATCTTGATAATTGCCCATCGCACTGCAAACCTCACCTCGCCCTACATAACTCATCGCATCTTGAGGATCGATTTGTAAGGCTCGATCGAGATCGGCACTCGCTCCCCAAAAATCGCTAATTTGCAAGCGCAGTTTACCTCGGTTGCGAAGCGCGATCGCATTATCAGGATTTTGTTGCAAAGCGTGGCTAAAATCAGCGATCGCTCCTTGCTTGTCGCCCATTTTACTTTTCACCACCCCCCGACAACAATATACTTGCGCGTCTTTGTCATCTACCTTGATTGCCCAATCTAATGCTTGCAGCGCTCCCGCGCAATCTCCCATTTCCGCCTGCTGGAGAATCTGAGCTAATAATTGCTCTTGAGACAACATTATCGGTTGTTGTGGCGGCAATTGCGGGGCTTTCAGTGCCGAAAATTGCAATTTTTCAATCTTTTGCAGGCAAATACGGCAATTATCGGTGTCTTTTGCTGGCAAATATAATTTTGCAGCTTGCTTAAAACTAGCGACGGCTGCTTGAGTCATCGTTAACTTTTCTTCGATTATCCCTTTTAGTTGATGAGCGGGAGCATAATTAAAATTGCGGCTAATTGCGGCTTGGATATCTGCCAAAGCACCAGGGAGATTTTTCAACTCCAAGCGCCCAAAAGCACGAGCGTAGTAAAACTCCATCCGTTCGCGATCGCAATTGAGTGCGGCGGTGTAATCAAAAACTGCCTCGTGGACAAAGCCTAGTTTTAAGTAAGCTAGTCCTCGACGATAATAAGCATCGGCTAAATAAGGATCGAAAGCAATGGCTCGGCTAAAAGTTGCGATCGCACCTCGATAATCTCCTTGATGCGCTTGTTCTTTGCCTCGTTCGAGATAAGATGGCTCCATAATTGGCGCTTGTTGTAGTAGTACCTACTATATCTCAGCAATCTGTGGTAGCGATTTTGTTAGCCAAGCAAGGTGCTTAGGCAAAATTGATTGCGAAAATTGCACCTAACTATTTTATAACAATGCTTCCCACCAATGACGATGGGTGAGATACCATTGGACAGTACGACGCAAACCGTCTTCCATAGTTGTTGTAGCTGTCCAACCTAGTTGATTTTTGATTTTACTTGCATTAATTGCATATCTAAAATCGTGTCCTGGTCTATCTTGAACGTAGGTAATTAATTTATTACTAGGATGTACAGGTATCGTAGCCAATTCATCCATTAATGTACATATTTTGTTAACTAAATCGATATTTGTAATCTCATTATTGCCACCAATGTTGTAAGTTTCGCCAGGCTTACCGCGCTCAATTACCGCATCTATTGCCGTACAATTATCGCCTACATAAAGCCAATCGCGGATATTTTGTCCATCACCATAAATAGGCAGACTTTTACCCTGCAAAATATTGATACAAATTAAAGGAATTAACTTTTCTGGGAACTGAAACGCACCATAATTATTAGAGCAATTAGTAACAATTGTTGGCAAGCCGTAGGTGTGAAAATAAGCACGTACTAAGTGATCGCTGCCAGCTTTAGAAGCAGAATAAGGACTATTTGGAGCATAAGGAGTAGTTTCAGTAAAAGCAGGCTCAGCAAGGCTCAAGCTACCATAAACTTCATCGGTAGAAATATGCAAAAATAGAGGCTCATTTATAACTTTTGCCGTTTCTAAGTATTGATGGAAAGCCTCTAATAAGGTAAAAGTTCCGACTAAATTGGTTTGAATAAAAGCCGCAGGTTGAAGTATAGAGCGATCGACATGAGACTCCGCCGCAAAGTGAACGACGAACTCAATATTTTCTGATATTAGTAACTTGTCTACAAGAGCGCGATCGCATATATCTCCCCGCACAAAGGAAAAATTAGGGTTTTGCTGCAAAGCTTGCAAATTCTGCAAGTTTCCTGCGTAAGTAAGCGCGTCTAATACAACAATGCGATCGCACGGATAAGCAGCGCCCCAATAATGCAAAAAATTTGTGCCAATAACCCCCGCCCCGCCAGTTACCAATAACCGACGCATTTATTTTTAGCCTCTCTAAAGTTTGTTATTCATTAATTCAGCTATTTCAAAAGGCATCTTTAGGTCTTTGAGAGTTGCTTGCTGGAGGGGCGCTCAAAGGCGTGGTTGTTGATTCGGGGGAGGGAGTAGGCTGTTGCGTACTCTCTGGGGAAGGTGTCGGTGTAGATTCAGGAGTGCTAGTTGCTGGCGAAGATGTGGGCGTAGGAGTGCTAGTTGTCGCTGGCAAAGGTGTAGATTCAGGAGTGCTTGTTGTTGGCGAAGATGTGGGCGTAGGAGTTGGCTTTGCTTGGGCGCATTTACTAGCAAGGTAATCAAACTCAAGCCGAAAATTGTAATTAGTAGTTTTGCCAGTTTTAGCAAACTCGTAATTTTTCACGTAATTTTGCGCTTGCACAACATCTGGCTTGCCATTTTTGATAATCAAATTAGGTTCAGATAGTCTTTTACCCTCTGGGTTAACTACTACACCCACCACTGCGTAATCACCATCTAAAGAGCGATCGCAAGTTGTTAGTTTACTGCGAATTTGTTTTGTACTTGCATCGGGGTTTTGAGCTTGGACTATTGCTTGTTGTTGTTTAAATTTATCTAAGTTATCAAGGGCGGTTTTTGTTTCCTCTGATGGTTCGTAAGATGGATTGCGGGTTTGTCCCCTTAAAGCAGCAGCTATTTCTTGACGGCTCATGGAGCGAGTATTTGGTGATGGTGTTGCTTGGCTAGAGCGCCCTCTCAGTGCGGCGGCAATTTCTTGACGGCTCATAGAATGAGTATTTTGTGGTGTAGTAGCCGCCCTTGAAGGAACATTATTCCTCATACTATCGCGCATTGCTAATAACTCTTGTTTGCCTTTTTCTGGCAGTTTGTTGGCTGCTATTGGTGGGTTTGCGGGAGTGGTTGAAGTAGGTTGTTGCGTTTGTGGGGGCGGCGTAGCGGTTGCGATAGTGTCATCAGAGGGTAAAGTGCGATCGGGAGTCAAAGGCGTATCTGGCAAGCCGTTATTTGGTGGTACAACAAAAGGTGGTGCTTGAGGGATAGGTGCTTGAGGGGTAGAACCTACTGGGTAAGAATTAGGTTGGTTTCCTGAAGGTATGGCAAAGGAGGTAGTTGGTGGTGGTGGTGGTACAGGTCCTTGATAAACTTGTGGAGGTGCAGAATTTTGAGTGGGAGGAGTGTTGTAAATGGGCGCACTACCCGGCGGTAGTTGCAATGGTGGCATTACGCTTGTTTGATAAGGTGGTGCGGGCGGTAATGGTGGCAACTCGGTTAGTTGCGAAGCAAAAGGCGGTAGCGTGTTGTCTAGGGGAGTAGAAACTTGGGGGAGACGGCTTTGCTCTTGGGGGGACAAGTCTACAAGCCCGATAGTTCTTTGGGATGGCGGTTCATTAGCTTGGGAGTCGATGGTTAATCCGGGCAAAATCACCCATAGTAATCCATGAATGCCTAGGGAGGCTAGTACAGCTACACCAGTTGTAGATAGTAGTTTTTTGTTAGCAGCGTCAGACATAAAATATTTTTGAGTTGTGAGCGTTTTTTAACTTAATTTTCGGGCGGAAAAAGAATGATTGGAGGGTAAAACCATCCTATTTTAATCAGCAACAATATACTTGCGTTAGCGATCGCAAATTAAGAAAATTTAGTAATTACCTCGACTTGTGACTTGCACAATTAAAATCGAAAAGTAGGGCAACTGCAAATTTGGGCGATCGCGTAAGCTATTATAAATTACCATTTCTGGTTGAGTGGCTCGTTCGACAACTCGGCTGCGTTCTAGTAAATTACGTTGGTTTAAGATTTGCCATACTTGTTCGTATACGGAAGCAACTTTCATTAGCACGACTACATCTGCCCAGTCTAGTACGGCTTCTAGTTCTTTGATTTGATATATTGCTGGCAAAACTACTAATTTTTCTGAGGCTATTGTTAACGGCAATCCCAATACTGAGGCGGCTGCCATGGGCGAACAAACTCCAGGAATTGATTGTACTAAAGATTCAGGATGAATTTGCTGCAAGGTTTGTGCCAGGTAACTAAAAGTGCTGTAAAAACTTACATCTCCTTCACAGACAAAAGCAACATCTTCTCCCTGTTGCAAATACTGCCAAACTTGCTCGGCGGCGTTTTGCCACGCAGATTTTAGCACTGCCTGCTCTTGCACGTAAGGAAAATTTAAGGCTAGTTGCTGCTGATTATGGTTCATCCAAGGCGCTACAATTTGTTGAGCGATGCCGAGTTTACCTTTTATTCCTGCCGGAAAAGCAACTACTTTAGCTGTTTGGAGAATTTTTAGCCCCTTAACTGTAATTAATTCTGGATCGCCCGTACCGACGCTAATTCCGTATAAAGTGCCAATTTTCACGATAATAGTAGTCTGAAATTTTTATTATTGGCATATTTTCGAGCTTAAACCTAATGTTGCCTACAGTTATTTTGCCTGGATACTTGGAAAGTGCGATCGCTTATTTGCCATTGCAACAAGCTTTACAGCAACTCGGTTTTCTCACATCCACCGTACCATTACGCCGCCGCGATTGGCTGCCTACTTTGGGGGGACGACCTGTAACGCCGATTTTGCAGCAACTCGATTCCACGGTAAAGCTGGCTTTGGAACAATCGGATACCGGACAAATTAATTTAATTGGTCATTCGGCAGGAGGTTGGATTTCCCGAATTTATTTAGGAGAAAAACCTTATTTAGGGCGCAAAGAAATCCAGTCTCAAGCTCTTTGTCATGCTTATCCTTATGTTGCTAATTTAGTTACTCTTGGTACGCCGCACGTTAGTCAAGAGCGGTGGACGCGGTGGAATTTGGACTTTGTGAATAACAACTATCCCGGCGCTTTTTATCCTAGCGTCCGCTACATTTGCGTAGCGGGAAAAACTATTTTTGGCGAGTACTTTTCAGGTAAATGGCTGGCTTACAGTAGCTATCAGCAAACTTGCGGCGTGGGAAATACTTGGGGAGACGGGATTACGCCCATTGTGGCGGCTCACTTGGAGGGGGCGGAAAATATAGTTATTGAAAATGTTTTTCACTCGCCGCGCTCGTCGGGACTTTGGTATGGATCTCCAACAGTTTTACCCGCTTGGGTGTCTTATTTGAGTTAAGTTTGTCCTTTGGTATGAGATACACAAATTGGCGATCGCGTTAAAATTGTAAACAAAACTATACATTTAGCAAAATCGCCCCCTTAAATATGATTTCTACTTACGATTTCAGATTGCGGCGGACAGCCACTATATTATCAGTAGCGATTGTAACTTTAAGTGCGATCGCGGCAATTACGGGAATATTGCTATCTTTTTACTACGAACCAGCTGCAGGCGGTGCTTATCAATCGCTCAAGTGGATTGATACAGAAGTTACCAATGGTTTATTAATTCACACGCTTCATGACCAAGCGGGAACCTTACTCATAGGCGTGAGCTTAATCCAAATGATAGTAATGTTTCTTGGTAGACAATTTCGCTCTAGCTGGTTAACGGCTTGGGTGAGCGGTATTTTGTTGATATTGACATCGATTGGTCTTGCTTGGACGGCAATTATTTTAGATTGGAGTCAAGAAGGTTACTGGCGCTTTCGGATTGAATTAAGCACTATTGAGGCAATTCCGCTAATTGGTTCGACGCTGAGAGATATATTAGTTGGTGGCGGGGCTTTAAATACAACCACCGTAGAGCATCTTTACACTATTCATAGCTACTTACTATCGGCTGGAGCAATATTGCTATCGGTAGTCCATTTGTGGAGCATATTGAAGCAAGAGAAAGAGATGAAAGGAGAGATTGCTCCTGCACCAGAATTACCAGCATCCAAAGAAGCTGAATTTAACGTAAGATAGCGGGCAAAGTTAC
Source organism: Aliterella sp. E5.1 (assembly GCF_057473825.1). Taxonomy (NCBI): domain Bacteria; kingdom Bacillati; phylum Cyanobacteriota; class Cyanophyceae; order Chroococcidiopsidales; family Aliterellaceae; genus Aliterella; species Aliterella sp. E5.1. The sequence continues at coordinate 98,247 of NZ_JBYCCV010000001.1, read as the reverse complement.
ACCTAACGGGCATCTCCAATTAAGATAAATGGCGACCAATACAAAGGATGCTTGTCAATCAAGCTCAAATTTTCCTGACGTGCGATCGCTAATCAAACCCTAAAACAATATTTAAGGCTTGCTGATCTGCTGCCAATACTCATTTTCCAACGTTCCAGCCCTAGTTAGCAATCTCTGACAACTGACTGCGCGGATCTGACCCACATCTAGAAACCGATCTCGATCTAGACCATTTTCTGGGGAAGCTTGCACATTAACAGCATAAGGAGCTTGCTTGCTGCCAGGGCGAAATGGTAAGAAAATGGTTACTTCTCCATACTGATTCATCGTATTATTTTGGAGGATTAAGCAGGAACGGGTCTTTTGTACTTCTGCTCTTACTGTCGGATTCATTTCTACCCAGTAAATTTCTCCTCTACGATAAGTAAGTCTACCCTTCGGTATTTTCTAACCCATCGGCGATCGCAGCATCCCAAACTTGAATCTCCGCTAAATAGTCAGGATCGGAGCAGTCCTCTTGAAGCGCCTTAATTAATTGAGCTTCAATGGTGCGTTTGCGTTCTTGTACAAGTAATTGGTTCAAATACTCACTGCGATTACCCCCAGCTTGCAAGTCAAGGAACGCGACTAATTGCTCGTCCAAAGTTATAGCTATCTTTTGCTTCATATAAATTTCTGCTATAGGATATTTTTATCCTACTAAAACCTATGGCACTTTAAGCATACCTGTAGCAGCTATCCTGTAGAGCGATCGCTCTGTGAAAAAGTTGTAGTTCGCTAATGGTAGAGTTGGGCATTATTCCAATTCAAGGTTGAGCAGAGTCTTCTAGGAACAGTAAAAATGACGAGATTTTAATTGCTGTCTTTAAGGTTCTAGTTGAGATTGAGTAGTTGCTTTGGATTGTCTCAAGAGGTGAGATTGCGAGTGACAATAATGATAAGCACCATTTGGACTGATGACTCCAATCGCAGTTGTTACATAATGTTGTACCCAAAATACAAAAGCCCAAACTCTGATACTTGAAGGGACTCTGATTGATACTTCTCTATAACCACTTTTTGCTCTCTGTTCTTCTACACGAATTTTGAAAAGCTTACTTACTTTAGTAGGATATCCTTATATAATTCAAACGCATTAATAAGCTTAATCAGTAATTAGCTCATAAGTAATGTAATTTATTATACTTATTTTACCTGTACCATTGGATTTATTGATACGCTTACGAGGCAGAAAATTAGGGGACTGATAGGATAAAAGAAAGTAATAAAATAATGGCTCGATGTTTTAACTTATGGCTTTAAGCAATGTCCGCGATTTATATCAGCAGGTAATTTTAGAACACTACAAAAAACCGCGCCATAAAGGGCAAACAAGCCCCATCCACCGCCAGCAACGCGGACATAACCCTTCTTGTGGCGATACGATTGAACTAACCGTACAGCTAAACGAGACGGGCGACGTAATTGAGGATGTAAAGTTTGAAGGCGAAGGGTGTGCGATCGCTATGGCTTCAGCAGACTTGATGGCAGATGCTTTACGCGGTAAACAAATAGACGAAGCTTTGGCAATGGTGAAACGCTTTCAAGGCATGATGAAAGGTGAAGACGAGTTTCCCAAAGAATTAAGGAAACTAAATGTTATGCAAGGCGTAGCTCAATTTCCTGTCAGAATTAAGTGTGCTAATCTCTCTTGGCATACAATCAAAGCTGCTTTGGAAAACGACCAAGCAGAAGCTATTAGCAACGAAAGCGAGTAAATTAAGTCAATGCCAACTACTGCTACTTTTCTTACTGTCGCTCAATGGGCAGGTATTATCACCCTATTCTGTGCTTTTTTAGCAGTGTTAGGTTTTAGTTTCAAATGGGCTGCTAGATTTCAGCTAGTCGGCGTTACAGGCTTTTTTGGCGTACTGACGGGCGGATTATTTGCTTTAAGCTTAGTCCCCATTAGTCGCACATTAGTACCGGGGGCGGTCAAATTTGATAGAGTGTACGACGGTGGCGCAAATCAAGCAGTGATCGCTGTAGCACCCACCATTACCGAAACAGAGCTAGAAGCAACCTTGCGCCAAGCCGCCGGAAACTTGTACTCTTATGGTCGATTGGGGCGAGATGAAGATAAACTAATTATCCGCGCTAGAACGATTATCCATCCCCAAAAAGGAATGTCTAAGCCGCTATATATCGGGCAAGTCAAGCGGAGTCTTGTCAATAAAGAAGACCCCCAAATGCAGATTGAGATTTTCCCCGACAAATTTGCTCAATTACCCAAACCTGATGCCTCGTAAAAGTCGATGAACCAAGCCTCAACTTCTCCAATTTTTACTCTTAGTGTCGCCCCAGCTAAAGTATTACGCGGCGAACAACTGCTAGAACAAGCCGGAAACGCGATCGCACGTCTAGGTAAACGTCCTCTCATTGTAGGGGGCGATCGCACTTTAAAAGCTACGCTATCGCGCTTGCAGCCCGTTTTAGCAGCCCAGCAACTAGAAGCAACTACCGCGAGTTATGGTGCTGATTGTAGTGAGGCGGGTTTGGCTACTATGCGCCAAGCCGTGAAAACCCATCAAGCAGATTTTATTATTGGTGTTGGTGGTGGTAAGGCACTAGATGCGGCAAAGTTATTAGCGTATCAGTGTCATGTACCTGTAGTAACAATTCCCACCAGTGCGGCGACTTGTGCGGCGTGGACGGCATTATCTAATGTTTATTCTGAGCAAGGAGCATTTTTGTACGATGTTAGTTTGGAAAATTGCCCCAATCTACTCTTGCTCGACTATGATTTAATTGCAACGGCTCCTGCTTACACATTAGTAGCAGGAATTGGAGATGCGATCGCTAAATGGTACGAAGCTTCGGTTAGTAGCAGCAATTCTGAGCAAACTTTGATTGTGTCTGCCGTGCAGCAAGCTAGAGTATTACGAGATATTTTGTTTCAAAAATCTGCCGCCGCCTTGCAATTCCCCGGTAGCGCTGTATGGAAAGAAGTTGTAGACGCAACGGTATTACTGGCGGGAGTAATTGGCGGACTTGGAGGGGCGGAGTGTCGTACTGTAGCTGCCCATGCCGTGCATAATGGCTTGACTCACTTACCCGTACATAGCAGCATTCACGGCGAAAAAGTTGCCTATGGAATTTTGGTACAGTTGCGTTTAGAAGAAATGGTACAAGGCAATCAATTAGCTGCTACGTCTCGCCAACAGCTATTAAAATTTTATGCAGATATTGGGTTGCCGCTAAAACTAAGCGATTTGGGACTAGGAGACATTAGTTTAAAAGAGTTAGAACAAGCGGCAGAATTAGCTTTAGCGCCAAAGTCTGACATTCATCGCTTGCCTTTTAAAGTCGCAATAGAACAACTCTTAGCGGCAATGGTTTCTACCACTGCGCCTACTAATAATAAAGACTCCCTCAACCATGTCTGCATCAATGAGGAGGTCAAGAAATGAGTTTAAGTTGGATTAGTCCCGCCGATCGCATTCAATCCTTACCGCCTTATGTGTTCGCACGTTTAGATGAATTGAAGGCTAAAGCTAGAGAACAAGGTTTAGATTTAATCGACCTTGGCATGGGCAACCCCGATGGCGCTACACCCCAGCCGATTGTAGACGCGGCGATTGCAGCAATGCAAAATCCGGCAAATCACGGCTATCCTCCCTTTGAAGGTACGGCTAATTTTCGCCGCGCGATTACTAACTGGTATCACCGCCGCTACGATGTCAAACTCGATCCCGATAGCGAAGCCTTGCCCTTAATTGGTTCTAAGGAAGGATTAACTCATTTAGCGATCGCATATATCAATCCTGGTGACTTAGTTTTAGTCCCTAGTCCCGCTTATCCTGCTCATTTTCGTGGTCCTTTGATTGCTGGCGGCAAAGTTCACAGCCTGATTCTCAAGCCAGAAAATGATTGGTTGATCGATTTAGCCACGATTCCTGACGCTGTTGCCGAACAAGCAAAGATTCTGTATTTCAACTATCCTAGCAACCCTACTGCCGCCACTGCTCCCCGCGAATTTTTTGAGGATATTGTTGCTTTTGCCCGCAAGTACGAGATTCTGTTAGTTCATGACTTGTGTTATGCCGAATTAGCTTTTGATGGCTATCAGCCTACAAGTTTGTTAGAAATTCCGGGCGCAAAAGATATTAGCGTTGAGTTTCACACTCTATCTAAGACCTACAATATGGCTGGTTGGCGAGTAGGCTTTGTTGTAGGCAATCGCCACATTATTCAAGGATTGAGAACGCTAAAAACTAACTTAGATTACGGCATTTTTGCGGCTTTGCAAACCGCCGCCGAAACTGCGTTGCAACTCCCCGACTCTTATTTGCACGAAGTCCAAAATCGCTACATCCGCCGCCGCGACTTCTTGATTTCTGGGTTAGGCGAATTAGGCTGGAATATTCCTAAAACCAAGGCAACAATGTATTTATGGATTCCCTGCCCAGTGGGGATGGGTTCTACAGATTTCGCGCTTTTGGTATTGCAGCAAACTGGAGTAGTTCTTACTCCAGGAAATGCTTTTGGAGTTGCCGGAGAAGGTTATGTCCGAATTAGCTTAATTGTCGAATGCGATCGCTTGGCGGAAGTTTTGCAGCGTTTTAAACAAGCCAATATCTGCTACTCGTTAGTAAATATTTAGTGCTATTAGTTGTACTTAGATAAAAAGATAAAACGACTAACATCTGATACTGGACATCTAGCGAGAGTAGCCAAATTTACCTTTCTATCTTTGTTATTGGTAGTATCCACGTAGGTATAAGCTAAATCGATATTGCGATCGTTAACTTTTACACCCCAGTAAGATTCGTAGCCTACAGTTCCTGCCGAGACAGAATTTATTTTTAGAGCTTTAGGGACAGTATCGGCGCAAAGTTCGCAAAATTGATAAATAGTTTGACCTTTTTCGAGGCGAGATACCGCATCTATTGCTTGCTGCTTGCTCGTATAGGCGCATTGATCTGCATATACTGCCGATTCTACCAGAGCAAAACCAATGCCCAGAGCCACTACTTTGAACAGTTTTTCTACTTTCATAACGTTACCTACAATTAATTTTTTAAGACTACAACTAATAAGTTATAGTTCCAAAAACATCAATTTATAGTCCGTTTTAATAGATTTTTACTGAATCTAAAAATTTACAATAAAATTATCCTATCTCGCCTACGCTAACAGCTAAAGTCATCTCTAGCTAACTAATAAAACTTTTACAATCAGTCTAATTAGTTAAGTTCCACACTTAATTAGACCGGAAGCTAGTCGGCTTTAACTATCAACAAGCGGGTTGCAACTCTGGGCAGAATTTAATACCTAAAAATGGTAGATGCGCTGCAAGAAACTCCAAAGCGATCGCCTTTCCTTTTATTCATCCCTTTCCAACTTCATAACTTTCTTTAGCTGGAGAAGTTTCTGGAGTTATTGCCACATCGCCAAACCAAATTTGGATTTTTGGACCTGAAGGCGCAATTCGGACAATTACCCCATCTATAGCTGGTAATTGAGAAATACGTTGCTCATTTATATAAGTACCATTAGCACCCTTACTAATAATTTCCCAATTTCCGTTACTTTCTCGTAGTTCAACGTGCAAGCGTGAAACTACAGAACTATACAACACGACTTCATTATCTGTTGCTCTGCCAATCCGAATTAGAGATTTGTTATTAAATTTCCAACCTTGCATTGGAGTAGAGTCTTGGGGATGCAAAAGCATTAATGTAATCACGTTGCTAGTATTTTAAAAGTTACTAAGAAATTTGAAATAAGAAAGTTACCAAATCTCCTTTACCCAGAGCAATGCGATCGCCTGCACGCAAGCGATGGCGATTGCCATGAGGCAACGGGAGGTTATTAACATAAGTGCCGTTAGCACTGCCTACATCTTCAAGATAGTAAGTATCACCTTCTACTCGAATATCGGCATGAACTCGCGAAACAATTTCTGAATTAGGAAAGCCAGAAACATCTACATCTGGCGGAATGCGATCGTTTTGCTTGCCAATGTGGACTACCGATAAATTTGGCGGTAATTCCATTAATGTATCAGTTTGAATATGCAGCAGTCGCGCTTTTTGTTGCTGCAATTGAGTTGTGGAACTTAGATTAGGAACCATTGCCTTCACTTGGGGTGCTACTGCCGGTTGAGCTACAGACATAACTTGCTCCTCGACTGGTGGCATTAATGGTGGTTCTGGTGCTGCCACAACTGGTGAAACTGACGCTTCCGTTGCTGGCAGCATCGCTTCAGTTTTATTGCTGGCGACTAAAGGCTCTGGTTGTACGAGGGGTTCAGGAGCCATTAGATCGGGCATGGGTAAGGAAATATCTGTAGCAACACTTGGTTCTACTTCTGTTGCTTCACTTGTTGCAGCAACAGAAGTAGTCAAGTTGGAGCCGCACTGACCGCAAAAAGTCGCATCAGCTTGAACCTCTGCCCCACAGTTGGGGCAATTTGTCATGCTTGGTAAAGGAGTATAGCAAGCCTCGCAGGATTGCGCGCCTTCGGGGTTGGAGTGATTGCAGTTAGGGCAGACGATCATAAATGGGAGGTGAAGAAAAGAACAACTTTCGCTTATTGCCGGGGAGAAAGAGAATCTTCCTACCCCATTTAAGTTTTAGCCTGAGAATTTACCAAAGATGGTAATAATTATTTTATTATGAGGTTTCTGAGGGCAATTCATGACCTGCCGCTCGATCGAGGAGCCACCATAGCGTCCCTTGCGGTTGAATTAATCGGCTGGGGTAGGTATCAGCGTTCGCAACGGGAGCAAAAATTTGTGCCAAAGCCGCTCTTTTACTTGCGCCAGCAACTAAAAACATCACGCAACGAGCTTGATTAATTAGCGTGTATGTAAAGGTAATTCGCGGCTGCCCGTCTTTATTACCTACAGTAACCGCGCGATCGCTTACTTTCAAGGCGGCGGTATGGGGAAACAACGATGCTGTATGAGCATCATCGCCGATACCGAGCAAAATTATGTCAAATACTGGTAGTTCTCCAGGGGAAACTTGAAAAAACTTTAGTAGTTCTTGCTCGTATATGCTTGCAGCTACGGCGGGATCGGCTTCACCAGTTGGGATGGGGTGAATATTTGCAGCCGGGAGCGGGACTTTGTTCAACCAAGCAGTGCGTGCCATCAATTGATTGCTATCTGGATGGTCTGGCGGTACGTAGCGTTCGTCGCCCCAAAAAATATGAATTTTGTCCCAAGGTAGCGACTGCTGAGAAATCGCTTCGTACAGGGGTTTGGGCGTACTACCACCTGCTAAGGCGATCGCGCACGCTCCTCGTTCTGCAATAGCTGTATGAATGCGATCGAGAGTAATTGCTAAACTGCGTTCAATTAGCGACTCTAAATCTGGTAATACTTCAACTATTTTTTTCATTTCTTGCTCATCACTACTCATCATTTAGCAAGACCTACCGAAGTTACCACATTTTAAGTTCTCTTTAATTAGGTGGCAATTTTCTATTAGTTTACTCGTAGTTACAATAGCAAAAATTTCTAAGTTATTAACACTTAGCTTCATCATGCAGCCGCCCAACATTGTCAATAGACGCTTAATAATTTTTACTCGTTATCCAGAGCCAGGAATTACCAAAACCCGCATGATTGGCTTATTAGGAGCCGTAGGTGCAGCAAAGCTCCAGCGCCAAATGACCGAGCATACTCTAGCGCAAGCCCAACTATTGCAAAACTTTTATCCTGTCTCTGTAGAAGTGCGTTTTGCTGGTGGCGACAAACAATTGATGCAAGATTGGCTAGGTCAAGATATTGAGTGTCTGGCGCAAGGAGAGGGCGATTTGGGTCAAAAAATGGCAAATTCTTTACTCTTTGCCTTCCAAAATCAAATAGAATCAGTAGCAATTATTGGTAGCGATTGCCCTGGACTAACGCCTCAATTGATGGCACAAGCATTTCAACAACTGCATCAGGGTAGCGCTCTAGTGGTGGGTTCGGCATTGGATGGGGGTTACTACTTAATTGCTATGAGTAGATTTATCCCAGAATTATTTGTAGGTATTAGTTGGGGAAGCGATCGCGTATTGCAACAAACGGTAGAAGTCGCCCAAAAACTTAATTTGGCAACTACTTATTTACCGCCTTTAGCAGATGTAGATCGCCCAGAAGATTTGCCTATATGGGAGCAAATACAGAAAGAATGTTAACTTACTTTACGGTTTTTCTACGGTACGATAGAACCGCTCTGTCACACGCTAGTTATCCTCATGTCGGCAACCTTAGTTACGGTCGAAACTACTACTCAGCTTACAGACGATCTGATTATTCAGCCGCCTGCTGCGGGAGTATCTTTGCAAGGTCAAATCGAAGTCCCTGGCGATAAATCCATCTCTCACCGGGCTTTAATGTTAGGTGCGATTTCTCAAGGTGAAACTCAAATCCAAGGTTTACTTTTAGGTGAAGATCCCCGCAGTACCGCAGAATGCTTCCGGGCGATGGGTGCAGAAATTTCTGACTTAAATACGCAAATGGTGCGCGTCCAAGGTATTGGATTAGGACAACTCAAGGAGCCTGTAGATACCTTAAATGCTGGTAATTCCGGCACTACTTTGAGATTAATGCTAGGGCTACTAGCATCCCATCCAGGGCGACTATTTACAGTTACAGGAGATAGCTCGTTGCGATCGCGTCCAATGTCTCGTGTGGTTAAACCCTTGCAGCAAATGGGTGCAAATATTTGGGGACGTGCGGGCGCCTCTCTTGCACCTTTAGCTGTCCAAGGACAAACTCTCAAGCCTATTCACTATCAATCCCCCATTGCTTCGGCTCAAGTTAAGTCCTGCATTCTGCTAGCGGGATTAATGACTGAAGGACAAACGACTATAACCGAACCTTCGGTATCGCGCGATCATAGCGAACGAATGTTACAAGCATTTGGAGCGCAGCTTACTACCGATCCCCAAACTAAAAGCGTAACGATTACTGGGGGAGCTACCTTGTACGGTCAATCAGTAGTTGTCCCTGGGGATATTAGTTCGGCGGCTTTTTGGCTCGTAGCTGGCTCCATTGTCCCAGGCTCAGAAATTTTAATTGAGAATGTAGGGGTTAATCCCACCCGCACTGGGGTTTTAGATGCCTTAGAAATGATGGGCGCTGATATTAGCCTTGAAAATCAGCGCGTGGTAGCTGGAGAGCCTGTCGCCGATTTACGGGTACGTGCAAGTGCTTTGCATGGTTGCACAATTTGCGGGGATTTGATTCCCCGTTTGATTGATGAAATTCCGGTACTTGCTGTAGCTGCGGTTTTTGCATCGGGGACGACGATAATTAAGGACGCGGAAGAATTGCGAGTAAAAGAAAGCGATCGCATTACGGTAATGGCAAATCAGTTAAATAAAATGGGCGCAAAGATTGCTGAATTGACCGATGGGATGGAAATTACTGGCGGTACGCCTCTAACAGGCACAGAAGTTGAAAGTCATGGCGATCATCGCATTACTATGAGTTTAGCGATCGCCGCTCTCAACGCCAAAGGCAAAACTACAATTCATGGTGCGGAGGCGGCGGCTATTTCTTACCCTACGTTTGTTGCTACTCTCAAACAAGTCGGCGGCGAATTTTAAAATTTATAAAAATAACTATGGATGTCATCCCAGCAATTGATTTATTAAATGGTGCGTGCGTGAGGTTGTACCAGGGAGATTATGCGCGATCGCAAGTTTTTAACGACAACCCTGTAGAAGTGGCTTTGCAGTGGGCAGAACAAGGCGCTACTTTGCTGCATATTGTTGACTTGGATGGCGCAAAAACTGGTCAAGTAGTCAACCATCAAGCGATCGCCCAAATCGTTAAAGCTGTACCTATAAGAGTTCAAGTAGGTGGTGGATTACGCGATTTTTCTAGTGTCGAGCAATTATTAAGTTTGGGCGTACATCGAATAATTTTAGGCACTGTTGCTGTAGAACAACCGAAGCTTGTAGCCGATTTATGTCAAGCCTTTCCTAACCAGATTGTTGTGGGTATAGATGCTCGTAATGGTAAAGTTGCAACTCGTGGCTGGCTAGAAACTTCCGAAGTTTTAGCCACCGATTTAGCTCAGCAAATGCAAGACTTGGGCGCGGCTACAATTATTTACACAGATATTCATCGCGACGGTACATTGCAAGGACCAAACTTAGAGGCATTGCGCGGACTCGCCGCCGCTATATCTATCCCAATTATTGCTTCTGGTGGGGTGAGTTCAGTTACCGACCTCCTCAGCCTACTCGCATTAGAACCCCAGGGGGTAAGCGGTGCGATCGTGGGACGCGCTTTATATACTGGCGATATCTCCCTCAAGCAAGCAATTCAAGCGGTGGGACAAGGACGCTGGCAAGATATCCCGCCAGACTTAGGTTCTTCAGCTTTTGCTTAAAAATTAGAACTATAGGCAAGAGCAGGTTAAAACAATTTTTTAACCTGCTCTTGCCAAAACTGCCTACTTATTTTTTATCTGAGTCTTTGCCTGTTCGATCGCAATTTCTTTTACAGTTTGGTAAGAGTTAATATTTGCTGCGCCTTCAATTGCTTTTACTGCCAAATCTTGTACTTGTTTGAGTGCAGACTCAAGCTGTTTTGCCAATCCTTGAATTCGCGATTCTTGATTTTGAATTGTTTGTTCTAGTAAAATTAGGGAACTTTGTTCTGCGTACAGAACAAATGTACTATCAAGATTTATACATAAAGTCAAGGTACAAAAACATTATTTCTTCACAACCAAAGAAAAAACTTATATGTCTCATCAAAGCGGATAATAACGATAGTGCAAAAACAGGCAAGTAGTTTTTCATTCATGATTACCCGCGAACTGACCAAAAGTCCTCCTAGGGCAGAAATCGGACAAATGAGCCGCGTTTTAGTAGTAGAAGATGAAGAACTGATTAGGGAAATGCTTATTTTGGGCTTGGAAGGCGAGGGTTACACGACTTCCACCGCTACAGATGGACGTACAGCTTTAGCTCTGTTGCAAAACCCCGAACCGAACTTTGGCGAGCTTCCCTTTGACTTAATAATTTTAGATATCATGCTGCCCCAAGTAAATGGTATGGATATTTGCCGTTTACTGCGCCACCAAGGAAATCCCGTACCCATACTAATGTTGAGTGCCAAAGGCAGCGAAATCGATCGCGTTTTGGGCTTAGAAGTTGGTGCTGACGACTACCTAACCAAACCTTTTAGTATGCGAGAATTAATCGCCCGTTGTCGCGCTTTGCTGCGCCGTCAGCGTTTAGGCGGTTTACCTCAATTGCCTGTATTGCAGTTTAAAGACATTGCTCTTTATCCTCAAGAGTGTCGGGTAATGGTGCGCGGCGAAGAAGCTAATCTTTCACCAAAAGAATTTCGCCTTTTAGAATTATTTATGAACTATCCGCGCCGAGTATGGTCGCGAGAGCAGTTGCTAGATAGAGTATGGGGAGGCGATTTTGTGGGGGATAGCAAAACTGTAGATGTGCATATTCGTTGGCTGCGAGAAAAATTAGAAGTAGATCCAAGTCATCCAGAATATGTTGTTACGGTACGGGGGTTTGGTTATCGGTTTGGATAAGGAAAATGTCCAGGGTTAGAGTCAGCCAATAAGCTAAAATTGTTGTATTCCTAGCAAAAATCGTTAAGCTGATACCTAAGAGCTTAATAGTGCCTGTGCTTCCATTTTTCCTTGGGTTAGCAGTCGCAATTGGATTTTGGTTTTGGCAACAAATTCGACTTAAACGTAAATTGCGACATTTACTTGCGACTTTCGACACTGAAGTCTCTGAAGTGTCATTGCCTTTAATTCCCCGCTTGCGGCGAGAAATTGCGCTGCAAAACCAGCGCCAGCAAGAATTGCAATCCCAGCTACAAACTTGGGAAACATTGCTCGACTCAGCACCAATCGGATACTTGCAAGTTGATGAAGAAAATCAATTGCTATGGTGCAATCAGCAAGCCCAGCAATTATTGGGATTGCAGAAATGGGAACCAGGACAAGTGCGCTTGTTGCTAGAATTGGTGCGCTCTTACGAATTAGATCAGCTAATTGAACAAACCCGCGATCGCCAACTGCCCCAAATGCAAGAATGGGTACATCATCCAGATTGCGCTGATGCCGCAGCGATGAGCAATGTGCAAAAAATCAGTTTGCGCGCTTCTACCTTGCCTTTACCCCAAGCCCAAGTTGGTGTATTTCTCGAAAATCGGCAACCCATGGTAGAAATTATTCAGACGCGCGATCGCTTAGTTTCTGATTTAGCCCACGAATTAAAAACACCCCTGACTTCTATTCGCTTAGTAGTTGAGACTTTACAGCAGCATATAGATTTGCCGATGCGGCGCTTTGTCGATCGCTTACTACCAGAAGTTGACCGCTTAATTAGTTTGGTGCAAAATTGGCTAGAAATCACTCATTTAGAGCTAGAACCTCACAAAAAGTTAAATCTGCAACCTATAGAATTACAAAGTCTAATTTACTCTGTCTGGCAAAATCTAGAGCCTCTAGCCCAAGCTCATCATCTCCCGCTTTCGTACTCCCAACCATATCCCGTATGGATTCGGGCAGATAAATCTCGGCTAACTCAAGTATTTTTAAATCTACTCCACAACAGTATTAAGTACAGCCCCGCCCAAGCTACTATTTACGTGGTTATCAATTTGCTACCTACAAAACAAAACCCTAAAAAAGTCCAAATTAATGTTATTGATTGCGGTGTAGGTTTTCCCCTGGCAGATTTGCCCCATGTTTTCGATCGCCTGTATCGATGCGAAACAGATAGAACTCGGCATTCTGGAGACTCTATAAATTCACCGATCATTAATGGTAGTGGCTTAGGTTTGGCGATCGCCCAGCAAATTATTCTTGCCCACGGCGGTACAATTAAAGCTAAAAACCACCCCGATACTGGTGGTGCGTGGCTACAAGTAGAATTACCTGAAGTTATAGCTGATACTGAGTAACTAGAACTATATTAAACAAAGAGTTCTGTAACTGGTTGCAACCAAAAGTCGATAGTGAATAATGCCGTTTCCGATCGCAATTTTGAACGACCTCACTTTCAACGCCGTATCCGGCGTTTAGAGCGCGATATTTTACGCATGGGTGCTTTGGTCGAAAACTCCTTTCGATTGAGCCACCAAGCTTTATTTGCTCGTAATTTGACTGCTGCTAAACAACTCCCCTTACTTGATAAACAAATCGATCAGTTTTATCGACACATAGAGTTAGAATGTGCCGCTTTAATTACTTTAGAAGGACCTGTAGCCCAAGATTTGCGGCTTTTGAGTGCTTTTATGCAGTTAGTACGAGATTTAGAGCGAATTGGCGATTATGCTGAAGATTTAGGAGAAATTGCCCTAAAAATTTTTCCCTACCCTCCTCATAACTGCCTCCCTCAAATTGAAACGATGTCTCATCACGCTCAGGCAATGTTAGCGACAAGCTTAGTGGCTTTAGCAGATTTAGATGCTCAAGCTGGGCGATCGGTAAAACGGTTGGATGATGCTGTAGACACGGCTTATAAAAGTCTCTATCAAACTTTAGCCAACGAACGCGATATCAAAGGAGTTGTAGAGCCAATTTTGCTATTAGCATTAGTTATTCGCCATTTGGAGCGGATGGCAGATCATGCTACAAATATTGGTCAAAGAGTATCGTACATAGTCACAGGACAAAAAGGTTGAGTATAGATATGCTCTTGAATAGTTAGCAAAAGTTTTTTAAGCTTTGCTTAGAACTAAGCAAAAAGTACCAACCTTTAAGAAAATCTTACCTATTCTTAAACTTGCTGTTCTAATATTCAGGGGGCAATCAATCTATACAACGCTACTTTCCTGTGCCGCACTGAAAAACAATGACATTTAGAAGTATTGGGTTAGCAATAGAAGAATTACTCTATAGTCTTACTCTCATACATTCTAATTAGGCTTGTAATTTTGGTTGTAGACAACCTAGAAACTCACGACTACCTCCTTAGAAAATTGTCTCAAAATTTAGTTTAGTTAAACTTTTTAAATAATTAAGTAATAGGGTAGATGTATCAATAGCGGTTTTAACATATGGCAATTTCTGCTTTAAATTCAACCTTACCCTCTATGCTGACGCAGCGAATATTTAGTCGCCGCGAGATGATCCCACCACGTCAAGACATTTTATGGAAAATCGACCGTGGAGCAGTTAGAACTTACACTTGGAGCGAACAAGGCACGGTGATTGTTCTAGGATACTGGGGTAAAGGGGATGTAGTCGGTCACTCCTTATCACGGGTTAATCCTTACCAAATAGAATGTTTAACCAGTGTAGAGACAAGTCTCCTCCCTATTAAGTTCTGGAATGAAGCAATGGAAGCGATGCTTTCCCATATCCAACAAACTGAGGAACTTTTGAGCATTATTCATCGCAAGCCTGTATCTCTAAGGTTGTGGCAATTTCTAAACTGGCTAAGTCAGAAATTCGGTCGCGATGTAGATCGAGGACAATTAATTGATATAACAATAACTCATCAGGAAATAGCTGAAGTTATTAATACAACAAGAGTATCGGTAACTAGAATGTTACAGCAATTCGAGGAGGAGGGAATACTAATACGCCACCAAAGACAATTAATCATTCCTTTGGTAAACAACCAAAAAATTAAGTTTAGATGAAGCGTGAAAAATGTATATCTTTGTGTTGACACATTTAAGCAAAAGATTTGTATAATTGAACTTGAGGTTCGAACGAAAGTAGCAACAGTGCAAGTCAAAAAGCACATTACTACAACTATTATCTAAGGTGTGAGTGAGAGGAATATATGTCGAAAGTTTTTTGGAATGCGCTTAAACTAAGTCCAGTTTTATTGGGAGCTACTCTACTTGTAGCCAGTCGCGCTCAAGCTGCGGAATTATCTGCCGCCGACCTAGCCCCAACCCCAAGTGTAGCTACAAGCGAAACTCTACAGATTCAACCAGTTGACAGCAAATTAGTAGCAGTAAATGCTCCCGCAGCTACTACAGAAGTTGCACCAATCAATCCTGCAACTCAAGAAATTATTGAATCAGCACCAGTAGTTGTAAGCCAAAACGCTCCAACTGCTCCAACCAGCGACAACCTAGCTCAAGTAACTTCCGTTTCTCAGCTATCAGACGTACAACCTACAGACTGGGCGTTTCAAGCATTACAGTCTCTAGTTGAACGTTACGGTTGTATTGCTGGTTATCCCGATGGTACTTATCGCGGCAACCGCGCCTTAACTCGTTATGAATTTGCAGCAGGCTTAAATGCTTGTTTAGACCGCGTTAACGAACTAATTGCTACTGCAACGGCAGACTTAGTAAGACGCGAAGACCTCGCAACCTTACAGCGCTTGCAAGAAGAATTTTCTGCTGAGCTTGCTACCTTACGCGGTCGTGTAGACGCTGTAGAAGCCCGGACTGCGGAACTAGAAGCTAACCAGTTCTCCACTACAACCAAATTAACTGGAGAAGTTGTTGCGGCTGTTTCTGATGCTTTTGGCGATCAGCGAGTTGATGGCACAGATCTAGAAACAGATACCAACACTACCCTTAGCGCTCGCGCTCGTTTGAACTTCAATACAAGTTTCACTGGTAGAGATTTACTCAGAACTCGTTTGCAAGCTTCAAATATTGGTACCTTTAATACTGGTACTCCTATGACCCGCTTAGGGTTTGAGTCGTCAAATCCTGATAACCGATTTGAAATAGACGACTTTTTCTATCGTTTCCCCATCGGTGAGAGATTCCAAGCGCAAATTGACTTTGCTAATACTGAATACAACGATAACGTCTATACCTTCAACCCAGCTTTTGAAAGTAGCGGACGCGGTGCAATCTCTCGCTTCGGTCGCTTTAACCCCATCTATCGTGTAGGTAGCGGTGCGGGACTAACACTCAACTTCAACCCCAATGGACCAATTGGCGCATCAGTAGGTTACATAGCAAATACTGCAAATAATCCATCTGATGGTACAGGCTTATTTGATGGTTCTTTTGCTGCTCTTGGTCAAATTGCATTCCGACCCAGCGAAGCAATCAACATTGGTTTGACCTACGCTCGGACTTACGATAAAGGTAATGGTGATCCTGCGACGCAGGGGGGTGTTGCCGGAGCAGGTGCTGTAAGTTTATTTGATGGTACAGGTAGCACTCTTGCTAATCGACCTTTTGGTAACGTACCTACAGCAGCTAATCACTATGGTGTACAAGCTAGTTTCCGCGCTAGTGACAGGTTTACACTTTCTGGTTGGGCTGGACTTACAGACGCAGAAGATAAATTCCGGGGCGGCGACATTAGTGCAACTGCTTTCAACTACGCAGTTGCTCTAGCCATCCAGGACGTTGGTTCAGAGGGTAGCCAACTTGGTTTAATCTTCGGTCAACCCCCAAGAGTTACGGACAACGATTTGACCGTAGCTAATGCTGGTATTGCTGGTGGTGGTGGTGAAGACCCAGACACTTCCTACCACATCGAAGCACTTTACCGTTTACAACTCAACGATAACATCGCTGTTACCCCTGGTTTGTTGGTAATTCTAAACCCAGAACACAACGATGCTAACGACACAATCTATGTAGGAACCTTGCGTACTACATTCACGTTCTAGAAATAGTCAATAATTAATGTAAAACTCGCCTCTGCTAAATTAGCAAAGGCGAGTTTTAATTTTGGGCAAATTGCCCAAAAGCGATCGCAATTAACCAAAGCCTGTTAACCTCTGAGAGAAACTTCAGAAAACTAGCAAGCAATTATGCAGATGTCTGTAAGCGATCGCGATTCAAAAATAGAGCCAAAAGAAATTAAATTGCTCGTACTAGATATTGACGGCACGATCGCTGGAGAATCAAACGCTATCAATCCCCGCGTCAAGCAAGCTGTTGTAGCCGCGCAAAATCAGGGCGTACAAGTAGCGATCGCCACCGGAAGAATGTACTGTTCGGCTTTGCGTTTCCATCAAGATCTAGGCTCCAACTTACCCCTTTTAGCTTACCAGGGTGCTTGGATTCAAAATCCTAGTAGCGGCAAGCTTCACCGTCATTGGTGCGTTGCTCCCTCTACCGCCCACCAGATTCTAGACTACTTCGAGCAACCGCAATTGCGAAGTCTTCTGTCGGTACACTTTTACATCAACGATTGTTTGTATGTACGGGAAATCACTCCAGAAACAGAAATTTATGCCCAAAGATCTGGAATAGAAGCGATCGCTGTGGGAGATTTGCGTAGCGTCCTTGGTGATGCACCAACTAAAATTTTAGCTTTGAGCGACGATACTGAAGTAATCGACCGCTTGCTTGGTAACTTGCGCCAGCAATACACCCCCGCCGAACTATATTTGACTAAATCTGTTGCTACCTTTTTTGAAGCCACAAATCCTCTTGTCAATAAAGGTATAGGCGTGCGCTATTTGGCAGAAGAATTACTAAACATAAACGCTACTAACGTTATGACTATTGGCGATAATTTTAATGATGTAGAAATGCTAGAGTATGCGGGATTAGGTATAGCTATGGGCAATGCCCCCGCCGATGTCCAAGCTGTTGCTCGTTGGGTAGCCCCTAGTGTGGAACAAGATGGAGCCGCCATCGCTATTGAGAAATTTGTGCTAGAAAATAATTAAAATCAGAAAGAACACCGACGACTTGCCGTGTTTCGTCTCGGTGTTCCTGCTGGTTCGCTCCTCACACAGTAATAAATATACTTGAATAGGATTAATTTGTCATCCGTTGGAATTGTAGTTTTTATCTTAAGTACATCGCTTAGAGTTCTTGAGGGGCAAAAACTCCTAAGCGTTGTAACAAAAGTTTTAACACAGCGTAAGTCGCTAATATCAAACCCAACCGCGCTTGGGCTAATTTGGGCATTTGGGCATTTGTTTCGCCAAAAATTCGGCAGTGACGATAAAAATCTGCAAAAGCTTGACTCAAATTTGTAGCCATTTTTACCCAGTAGTCTATATTTGATTGAGTAGAACAACAAAGGTCATCTACGACCTTAACAAGCTGAATAATTAAAGCGTATTCTGCTCTATGTTCAAACTGCAATTGCTGAACGCAATTTAACCAGGGAAACGGCTGTGGATGATTGGCAACTAAAATACTGCTTTCCTGTAGCGCGATACTGTCAGGAAATATTGACTTAATTTTATTTACTGATATTTCTTCTAAAGCAATCAAACCCTCTGCTTGAGACAACTGCATCAACGAATAGCAACGTGCATGAGCATACTGAACTGCAAATAAATTAGACTTATTTTTCAAAGGACTAGAATATTTTGGTGAAGACAAATTAGTTAATGGGAGGAGTAAAAATGGTAAGCACTGAAGCCAATTTGCTAGTTTTAGCTCAGTTAGCTTGAATTGCAAAAAACCTGGCGCAGTTACAGCGACTGTAAAATCTTGCTGGTAGTGATTGACTTGAGTACAGAAAATAGCAAAGTCTTTTGCTATTTCTAAAGGAGGAATATTTAAAAGTTTACTGAATACAAATGCTACGTTAGACATATATGCTATTTCACAGCACTGGTTAGCTCGGTAGAAGGTAGTAATAGAATAAATTTGCCGCCTTGGGCTATTCACAAAATATTTATCCGCAGTCTTTTTTAATTGGCTTAAAGCTAATTGCTTAATTGCCGGGTAGGCAAAATTTAATTGACATGAGTGATATTCTATACTTGAGCAACCTGCCATCAAAAAAATAATTAATAAATTTAGTAATTTGACAAAAACATTGAATTCCTTACTTTCTACCGATGCGATCACGAATAAATCTATGGCATATATTTTTTATTACACTATTTAGTAAGCAATTGCTGATTTTTATTTAACTAGATTGAATTACAATAGCTACAATTTTACCAGCAGTAAAATTAACTAAACAACAAGTAAACTTCACAACTACAAGCATTCGGATAAATGTATAAGTATAATCTAGCTTGATAGCCTAAACGGCTCTATTCATTTGTACAGAAGTATCATTGCAGAAAATCGGTAATGACTGTAATTAATAATCTAACTTTTCGCGCTTTATTGCCATTTGCTTTAAATTATGCAATCCCCATCTTTTTCAGAGCCATCAAGACCTTTTTTAACTTGGCAACGGATTCTCGACTGGGCTAACGAGCATTATCGATGCCGTAGTTTTAGTAAGGACGAGCGAATTCCTGCTAGACCTGGATTGCTGTATTTAGTCCAACGAGGTGCTGTGAGACTTGTTGGCACTGCTCAACCTAGCACGACTGCAAGTCAGCTAATGTCAAGGCGGATCAACCGTACTCCTGAAGAAGCTTTTTTAGGCTTTGTAGGGGCAGGACAGCCTTTTGAAATTGTTGCTCAATCGCCATTTACACTGCAAAGTTACGCCCACGTAGACCAAACATCGGTAGTGTGGATGTATTGGCACGATTTAGACAATTGGCCCCACTTCCGCCGAGAAGTATTAGATGCGTTTCGTTACCAGCACCAGCGCAAGCTTTTATGGCTTAGTGCTTTAGGTCAAAGACGAACCATCGATCGACTTTTGGGGTTTTTGACATTGTTAGTTGAAGAATATGGCGAAGCTTCTATAAGTGAAGACGATCCAGAAACTTTACGCGGCTACTATTTACCTTTCCCACTTACCCATGCCCAAATTGGTAGCGCTATTGGCTCTACGCGCGTCACAGTTACCCGCTTGATGGGGAAATTGCGCCAGAAGGGTTTATTGATTAATCAGGGAGATAACTTAATTTGTTTGCCTGCCGCTTCAATAAATTTGGTACGGCATTAGTAACTAGCGAATTCTTACAAACCCGCTTTGGCTAATTAGTTCTTGCCCCTGATTTGAGATCAAGAAATTCACGTAAGCCTCTCCCGCCAACTGCTCAGTTTGACCGTTTTGTTTGACGATCGCAAATAAATTACGAGTAATTGGGTACGCGCCCGATTGAAAAGCCTCTGTGTTTAGCTGATTGCGCTTACTAGGACACTGAGACAACGGCACAAAGGGTTCTTGGTAGGGGGCAACTAATGCGTCAGATTTAAGCCCTAGGGGTATGGGCTTGATCGTACATTGAGGGATAACTTCAGGTGCGGAAGCATAGTAAATTCCCCCAGGGCTACTAGCTAGTTTTTGCAAAGCTTGAGTAGTAGTTCCAACAATTTCGACGTTGGCGGCAAACTTTTGGTTCCCCAAAACATCTTGGACAAAAAGCTCCACCGTACCCCCATCACTAACAGGGCGAGAAAAAGGTTGGATTGCAATATTTGCGCCGCCTAACTGCTGCCAGTTAGTTACTTTGCCTGTATAAATAGACCGGAGTTGCTCTATGGTTAGTCCGGGGATATTTAAGTTGGGGTTGACAGCTACCGCCAATCCATCAATGGCTACAGGAGTTTGTTGCAGCTTGAATCCTCTAGCTTGAGCGCGGCTTAATTCCGCGTCTCGCAGGCTTCTTGATGACTGAGCAAAGTCGAGTTTGCCATCAATTAACATTCTAATCCCCGTCGATGACCCCGGTGATTCTCCTGTAGGCGTAACGTACCGCAAACGAAATTCAGGACGCGCCGCTTGAATTGCTGAATCCACTCTTAACCGGATAGGAGCCCAAGACGTACTACCACCATAATTAAATACACCGCTAGGAACATTTTGCACCGCCGCAAAATCGCGATCGCCGTTGGCAGACGGGGGAGAATTTGCTTGGTTATTGCTATTATCAGGTTGCAAAGGAGAATTTGGTGAGCTAGTAGTTGGACTAGGACTATTGCCAGTTATTTTACTCAAATCAATCCCAGACCTATTTATGAACCACCATAACCCGCCGCCCACAAGCCCCGCAGTAATCAACAAAGCAAAAATGAGTACGGGAGTTTCATTTTTTTGGGACATAAATTGCTCGTACTTAGGGGTGAATAATTCCAAGCATAAACTTAACTCTATAACCTCTCAACGGCAAGAATTAGCGAATACTCACAAATCCTGCTTTGGCAATGAGTTCTTGACCTTGGGCTGTCAACAGTAGCTTGGCATAACCTTCTCCAGCTTGTTGGTCAATATCTCCATCTTGTTTAACAATTACAAATAAGCGGCGAGTAATTGGATACTTACCACTTTGAAAAGCTGCGGTATTTAGTTGATTGCGCTGCTGCGGACACTGAGAAAGTTCAACAAATGGCTCCTGATAAGGCGGCACAAATTCTGTTGCTTCACGACCCAAGGGTAAGGACTTGACAGTGCATTGGCTGACAACTTCAGGCGCGGAGGCATAATAAATTCCGCCGGGATTGGCAGCTACGGCTCTTAGAGCTTGCGTAGTTGTAGATATAAACTGGACGTTGCTACCAAAATCCATACCCTCTAAAATATTTTCGGCAAAAAATTCGATCGTACCGCCTTCACTAATTTGGCGCGAGTAGGGAATAATGGCTAAATCTGTACCTCCTAACTGCTGCCAATTAGTTAATTTACCTGTATATATTTCTTGCAGCTGAAGTAGTGTTAGACCAGAAACATTCATCTTGGGATGAACGGCGATCGCAATTCCATCAATGGCGACAGGTATTGCTTTAAGCTGCAAGCCTCTAGTCATAGCACGCTTTAATTCTTTGTCATTGATTGACCGAGAAGATTGAGCAAAAGCTAATTGACCATCTAATAGCATTTTAATACCGCTACCTGAGCCAGGAGATCCAGATGTCGGGTTAGTGTAGCGCAGCCGAAAATGGGGATGAACAATCTCAATTGCTGGATCGACTATGCCCCGAATTGGGGCCCAAGTTGTACTACCACCATAACTAAATAGCCCTGCTGGAATGTCTGTTAATTGGGCAAAAGTATTGCTACTAAGAGCATTAGTTGGCTTGGCTTGATTTGTAGTTAAATCAGTTAATTTAATTCCACCTTGAGCAAACCACCAAATTGCACCAGCTACCAAACCTAACGTAGTTAGTAAAGCTAAAACCAAAACCGTGGTTTCGTTTCTTTCAGACATAGGTAGTAACTACTGTTAGCGAATAAATCGAGCAAGTAACTTGTAAATCAATTGATATAGCGCCGTTAAAGCGATCGCAACTAACGCCGCTACTACCGCTAATAGTAATACAGCTTGCCGTACTCCAATTCCTAGAATGCTACCGATAGTTTTGGGCAAATTCGGCAAAAACAATACAAGTGTTAAAGTTATACCAGCAATAATTATCAAGTCCCATTTTTCAATCCAGCGCTGCCATTGAGCGAACACTAAAACTGTGAAAATCAGCAACCATGCCCCTGTACTAACCAACGTAGTGCTGAGAAAACTAAAAAGTGCGATCGCAATTAACCCGCCTTCAAATCCAGTAAAAGCCCCACTACTTAATAATTCCCAGGTTGAAAAAGAGGGACGATGTTGTTGTCGTTGTTGCCTAGCGGGCGGTGGAGCGGGTGGAGTAGTCGCAATTGGTACTTGACTTGGAATATTGGTTAAGTATGGCGTAGTATTTGCCCCAGAGCTAGGTGGCGAGGCTTGAAGGGTGGGGGCTACAGGAGTTGTCAGGGCATTTAATGCCTCTTGGGCAGATTGAAAGCGCTGATTTGGTGCAGCTAAAAGCATTTTCTCTAACACGTTTGCCAGGTTAGGGCTAATACTGACTTGCTTTTGCCAACTCCATTGATGGTTATAACTATCAAACAATTCTGTTGCTTCTTTACCCGTTAGTAGCATCACACAAGTAATAGCCAAAGCATACAAATCGGTAGATGGGTAAACTTGCCCGCCGGACATTTGTTCTGGCGGCGCAAATCCTAAAGAATAAACACCTGTTGAAGGTCTGCTAGTGGCAGTGCTGGCTACTTGCTTGACTGCGCCAAAATCTAACAAGTACAAGCGTCCGTTGCGGTGACGCATAATATTTGAGGGTTTGATATCTCGGTGAATAGAGCCGCTATCGTGGACAAATTTCAAAACTTTAAGAATTTCTGTTAGTACCTCCATGACTTCGGCTTCAGAAAACTTGCCTTTTTCTTGCAATTCTTCCTCTAAGTTTTTGCCATCAATAAATTCTTGAACCAAATAAAAAAATTGCTCTTGTTTGGAAGGTTGGAGACTGGGAACAGTTAGCTCGAAAAAAGCAAATAAATCTGGTATTTGGTTATTTTGGTTGCCGATTTGTTCTAATACTTCAGCTTCGCGCTCAAATAATTTTTGCGCCGTTTCTAGTTGAGTTGCCGTTAAATCCCCGGCGGGCTTGAACTGCTTGACTACACACTTGCGCAAACCGGGAGTGTAGCGATCGCGCGCCAAAAATGCCGCCCCAAATCCCCCTTTGCCTAACAATTTTGATGGTAAGTAACGCCCTATCAAAATTAACGGCATCCCGCAAGTAGTACAATACTTTTGCTGCGTCGTCTTCAAGGTTGCCGGAGCGTCTAGATCGGCAAAATTATTTTGCGGACGGGGGCAACTTGAACGAGTGCAATAGACTTCCATAAGTATTTATTAGCTTGGCTGTAGCGATAAGCAAGTAATTTGTTTATAACTTATGCTCATTAACTTTTAGCTAAATACTAATTTTTTAGGCTCAAGGTGAGGTAGGCATTGGGCGATCGCTTGTATCTGCTATTACATCAGTAATTAACGGCGGCGTATGTAAAATTTCCTTATTCCACCCTGGAGTCGCAAACTGGGGTAAAACTTCTTGGCTAAAAGCTTCCGCAGCTTTCGATCGGTAGCGATTGGGATTAAAAATTAGCCACAGCGTCCGTTTGACGACAACGCCCTCAATGGGGGCGCAGTGGAGGACATTCATTTGCAACTCTTTGGCGATCGCACTTAACGACACAAAAGCCGCTCCTAACCCCGACTGCACCGCGTTTTTAATTGCTTCAATAGAATTAAGTTCCATTTCTATTTTCAAGCGGCGCGTATCTATTTCACAGCGAGTCAAGACTTGATCGATGACTTTACGAATTGTCGATTGGGAATCAAGAGCAATAAATTGCAGTTTGTATAAATCGTCTCTTTGAATTGTATGCAGTTTGGTGAAAGGATGAAATACAGGTAAAATCAGCGCTAATTCATCTTCTGCGTAGGGGATAATTTCCAAGGATTCTTGCAATTCGCTTGGTACTTCACCGCCAATAATTGCCAAATCTACCTGCCCGTTGGCGACGCTCCAAGCCGTGCGACGAGTAGAATGGACGTGCAACTGGACGGCAACATCTGGGTACTTTTGCCGAAATAAGCCAATCATTTGCGGTAAAAGATAAGTGCCAGTAGTTTGAGATGCGCCGACAATCAGCGTACCGCCTTGGAGGTTTTGCAAGTCTTCAATCGCGCGGCAAGTTTCTTGACACAAAGTGAGGATTTTTTCGCCATAACTAAGCAAAAGATGCCCTGCTTCGGTCAATTGAGCGCGTCGTCCACCGCGATCGAATAAAGGTACATCTAATTGCCTTTCTAAGTTTTGAACCTGGAGGCTGACGGCGGGTTGAGAAACGTATAAACTATCGGCGGCACGCTTGAAGCTTCCTTCAGCAGCGATCGCTTTAAGAATGCGTAACTGATCTAAAGTGAAAGGAAGGTCAGACATATGGCTACCAAGATTTAAAAAAGCGGAAAATCTGTCTGGAGGGTTTTCTTCCACAGATTCCAAGAGAGTAGCAAATCTGTGAGGAAGGTTTTCTTCCACAGATTCCAAGAGAGCAGTGAAAGCAAAGAATCACATTTCGACATAGCTCAATGACCATTCCGTTGCTAAGGGTTTAGACTTTTGATTGAGTGCCAAGGCAGAGAGCTTGCTCTAAAAATTGACACTAGCACAACGCTATGGACTTTAGTTTGCCAAAGACACTTTGCAAGCGACGTTGGGTAACAGATAAGAATAATCTATTAGTTATCAGCCTAGTACAAACTATGAACCAAAAATTACTAATTAGCTCCTGAGTCTCTAGTAGAGGTTTGTTCTCTAGTAAAACAAGTATTGATTTTAAGTTAATTTATTTATGATGTCAGAAGCAGAAGATAAAGATCGGCAACATCCTTTACATCGCCGCGATCGCATTATTGTTGACGATTTACTAACATCCCCCCCAAATGATTACAACCTGGCGGAACTTGCTAGGCTGCGGATTCGTTACAACGGCTTTCCTGGCGCTAGAGATATTCAAGGGGACTTAGATCGAGTTTTGCACAACTGGAGTATGACAGAAACCGAGTTGTTTGCTAAAACTCGCCAAATCCACGCTCAAGCGCCGCTTTATAAGGGTAAAGCAAACAAGGGTGAAGATGAGGACTGGAATTAATATAACGTTCAGCACGTCAGCCATTCCAGGTAAACTGTTTTAACTAGCAACTATATTTTATATGTCTGATTTTTTATTAGAAGTTGGTACAGAAGAACTACCTGCAAGCTTTGTTGCGGATGCGTTGCAGCAATGGCGCGTACTTATTCCCCAAAGTTTGACTCAAAATAATCTTACTACTCAATCAGTGGAAGTTTACGGTACTCCTAGAAGGTTGGCTGTATTAATTACAGGTTTACCCGCTAAACAACCAGATAGAGAAAGTGAAGTAAAAGGACCACCATCGCAGGCTACTTTTAAAGATGGTAAACCAACTCCCGCCGCCGTAGGTTTTGCTAAAAAGCAAGGTGTAGAAGTAGATGAATTAGAAATTCGTCCCACCGATAAAGGTGACTTTGTATTTATTCGTCAAACTATTTCTGGACGCGCGACGGCGGAAATATTAGCAGAAATTGCTACTGGGTGGATATTGCAATTAGAAGGTAAAAGGTTTATGCGTTGGGGAGATGGCGACTTGAGGTTTCCCCGCCGGATTGAGAGATTAGTTGCTTTGCTTGATGATACAGTTTTGCCAATTGAATTAGTTAACGGTTCGGAAACTATAGTAAGCGATCGCATTACGGCGGGTCATCGCGTCTTACATCCGCCACTTGTTACCTTAAACAAGGCTAGTGATTATGTTAGTAGCTTGCGCTCGGCATTTGTCAATGTAGATGAAAAAGAACGACTTGCCAAAATTCAAGAACAAGTCGAGTCCGTAGCGCGGAATTTAGGCGGAAATTTGGCTAACTATCCAGAATTATTAGAGGAAGTTACAAATTTAGTCGAATGGTCGTCTGCTGTTGTGGGGAAGTTTGACGAAGAATTTTTACTCTTACCCCCAGAAGTAATTACAACGGTAATGGTAACTCATCAGCGTTATTTCCCAGTGTTTAAAGCAGTTAGCGGGAATTTACAAGGAATTAGCGATCGCGCTCGTGCCAATAACACCCAATCGGTTGATACTCTATTACCTTATTTCATCACTGTTTCCAATGGCGATCCCCTTAAAAGCGATATTATTGCGGCGGGGAATGAAAGAGTAATTCGCGCGCGGTTGGCGGATGGGCAATTTTTCTATAATGCCGATTTAGCAAAACCTCTAGAAGACTATTTACCAAAGCTGGAAAAGGTCACATTTCAAGAAGATTTAGGCTCGGTACGTGCCAAAGTAGAGCGGATAGTTAGGATTGCTAGGCTGATTAACGAGCAATTGCAATTAGACGCACTAGCAAGTCAAGAAGTTGAACGCGCAGCTTTATTGTGCAAAGCCGACTTAGTTACCCAAATGGTCTACGAATTTCCCGAATTGCAGGGAATAATGGGGCAAAAGTACGCTTTAGCCAGTGGAGAATCAGAGGCTGTAGCTACTGCAATTGAGGAGCATTACTTACCCAAAGGTGCAGGGGATGCAATGCCGAAATCTTTAGCTGGTCAAATTGTCGGGATCGCAGACAGGCTCGATACTTTGGTTAGTATAATTGGACTTGGAATGTTGCCAACGGGTTCATCCGATCCTTTCGCTTTGCGCCGTGCAGCCAATGCCATTATTAATATCATTTGGATGGCAGACTTGCCAATTAACTTAGATGCTTTGCTAGAACAAATTGCCAGCGAAGAAACCAAGGTACAGTTGCAAGAGTTTTTTATTCAAAGAATCCGCAACCAATTACAAGACGAGCGCTGTATTGACTACGACTTGGTAAACGCAGCTTGTAGCGAGAAAGACGCGGAATATAATTTACGAGCATTGACGGATTTATTAGATGTACGCGATCGCGCAATATTCTTACAAACCATCCGCAACAATCGTACTTTAGAGAAAATCTACGAAACCGTCAACCGTTCTACTCGTTTAGCAGCACAAGGAAACTTAGACACTACCCAATTAAACCCCCAAGAAATTGTAAATCCAGAGTTGTTTCAAAAGTCCTCTGAATCTGCTTTTTATGAGGGTTTAGTGCAATTAGTCCCCCAAACTCAAGCCGCAAAGAGCGATCGCAATTATCAGCAGTTAGTTGAAGCAATAGGCGAGATTGCGCCCGTTGTCAGCAAGTTTTTTGATGGAGACGATAGCGTACTTGTGATGGATAATGACCCAAATATTAAACAAAATCGTTTGAATTTGTTGGGTTTATTGAGAAATCACGCCCGCGTTTTAGGTGATTTTGGAGCGATTGTTAAAGGGTAGAAACAGATGAAAACGGCTCATATAATTGGACTTGGAAAGTCGGGGATTGCCGCCGCCAGGTTGTTAAAGGGTGATGGTTGGAATGTAATAATAAGCGATCGCGCTTTTAATGAAACTCTCCAACAGCAGCAAGCGCAATTAGCCGCCGAAGATATAGAAGTAAAGCTAAATTATTCGTTGAATTTAGAGGATGGGGACTTACCAAAAATCATCGTTGTAAGTCCTGGCGTGCCTTGGGATGCGCCTATTTTGGTTGAAGCACGCGATCGCGCCATCGAAACCATTGGCGAGATAGAACTTGCGTGGCGCGTTTTAAATACACCCGCTTGGGTGGGAATTACAGGGACAAATGGCAAAACTACAACTACAGCAATAATCGCCGCTATATTTCAGGCGGCGGGTTTTAATGCTCCAGCTTGCGGCAATATTGGCTACGCAGCTTGTGAATTGGCGTTAGAAGCAAGAAATAAGGGCATCACTCCTGATTGGGTAATTGCCGAGCTTAGTAGCTATCAAATCGAGTCATCGGCGAGTATTGCGCCGAAAATCGGCGTATGGACAACTTTTACACCCGATCATCTCAGCCGTCACCAAACCTTGGAGCGCTATTTTGAGATTAAAGCCTATTTATTACGGCAGTCTAAACAACAAATTTTTAATGGCGATGATGAATATTTAAGCCATCTAGGGGCTAGTTTTTGGCAGCCCTCAGCTTGTTGGACGAGCGTTAGAGGTAAAGATTATGTAATCGGAAATCCAAAGTTTGGAGCGTATATAGAGGCTGACTGGGTAGTATTTGGTGGCGAACAAATTGTCGAAGTATCGGCTTTGCGGATGGCAGGAAAACACAACTGGCAAAATCTGTTGATGGCGATCGCGGCGGCGAAATTGGCGGGAATTGATAATAGGGTGATCGCATCAGCTATAGCTAATTTTCCTGGAGTTCCTCATCGCTTAGAACATATTTGTACTTGGCAAGGGATAAACTTTATTAACGACAGCAAGGCGACTAATTACGATGCGGCGGAAGTTGGGTTATCGGCGATTGATAGAAAGGCGATTTTAATTGCTGGTGGCGAAGCTAAAGCAGGTGACGATAGTAGTTGGATAAAGGCAATTCAAGCTAAGGCGGCGGCGGTATTACTTATTGGCAACGCCGCCAAACAATTTGCCGAACGTTTGCAACAAGAGGGTTACACTCATTATCAAATTGTCGAAACAATGGATAAAGCCGTAATCAAGGCGGCAGAATTAGCACCACAATACAACGCTTCTGTAGTGTTACTATCCCCTGCTTGTGCAAGTTTCGACCAATATCAAAATTTTGAGCAAAGAGGCGACTCTTTCCGTCAATTATGCTTGGCGCTGTAACAATCTATGAGTAGCATTGACCACAACTTGCGCCGCACCTGCAAAAAAAGGGCGATCAATATTTGCTACCGTGTCGCTTGGTTGATGATAGTGAGGCGATCGCAAATTTGCCGTATCTGTAACTAATACCGCGCCAATTCCTTGATACCAAAAAGGCGCATGATCGCTGCGTAAAACATCCGGGGTAAATAAACCTTTAAGCGGAATAGGTAGAGTTATTACGGGTAATGTGGCGCTGTTGAAAGCATTAATCAGTTGCAAGTTTTCCGCATCGCTGACTACGGCTAGAAAGTCACCGCGATCGCCCTTGGCGCTACGCTGTGCGTAATCGCATTGTGTAATTGTTGCCAATCCTGGCGGGTATTTCTGACAACCAGGAGTATAGCAAGCAAACCCAATCATATCCATAACCACAACGCCGCTCAAGTTAGCTAAATTTGCTTTATTTGCCGTAAATGCCAAACTACCGCGCAAGCCGATTTCTTCGGCATCAAAGAAAACTAACTTTAAAGTCTGTGGAGTAGGGAGAGATTGAAAAATTCGAGCAATTTCGAGTAGAGTTGCAACTCCACTTGCATTATCATCCGCCCCAGGAGAACCGGGGACAGTATCGTAATGAGCAGCAACAATAATTGTGCCAGCTTTTGGTCTTACTCCCGGACGTTCGGCAACAATATTTATACCATCAGCAAAACGTTGTAGACTAGGCGACCAACCGAGACTTTTTAGAGATGCCGTGATGTAATTGCGGGCAATAGTGCGATTTTTATTGGTGTAGCGATCGCCTTTGGCGCTACGCTGTGCGTAATCGTGATTTAACTTCTGAAGATGTGTAAATAAGCGAGTTGTTGATACTTGTGGCGTAGAAAGTACAGGTTTACTTGTAGCTACTTTTTGCTTAATCTCAATCGGTGCAGATACAGGTTGAGGAGAACTAAAGAATTTACTACTAACTACTCCCACACCTAAGAGTAGTAATAGCAAAAACAGAATCAATTTACTCATTTGAAAGTGCGATCACCCCCTTTTTAGCATAACAACTAGGATAGGGCGATCGCACTGCTAATATTCAATTCCTGGTTGAGCTTTTACGCCTTGTTCGCGAAAAGGATGCTTAATCATCGTCATTTCTGTAACTAAGTCCGCGTGTTCAATTAGCGCCAAAGGAGCGCCTCTCCCAGTCAGGATAACGTGAGTATCTACAGGCTTTTCTTCTAAGCCAGCTAAGACTTCCTCAACCTGCAAGTAGCCTAGTTTTAGAGCAACATTTACCTCATCTAGCAGCACCAACTTATAATCAGGGTTGCGGATAAAAGTTAAAGCAGTTTGCCAAGCTTGCCCAGCTTTTTCAATATCGCGGCTTCTGTCTTGCGTTTCCCAAGTAAACCCTTCACCCATAGCATGAAACTCTAATTGTTCTTGCCATAGACTAAATACAGCCTTTTCCGCAGGTTCCCAAGCGCCCTTAATAAACTGGACGATCGCTACTTTATAACCATGACCTAAACTCCGCAACACCATTCCTAAAGCGGCGGTAGTTTTACCCTTACCATTGCCTGTATTGACAATAATTAAGCCCTTTTCTTGAGACGCTTTAGCTACGCGCTCTTGTTGTACTTCCTTGCGCCTCTGCATCTTGCTTTGATACTGTTCTTCAGTCAGCAGAGATGAGTTCGCTCCCGCTACATCCGTTTCATTGTTTAAAGAATTAGTTTGCATCAATTTTTGGCAATCACTATTACTAAAAATTGTAAGTTGAAACAGTAGGGAGCGGCATTTTTGGAAAGAAGGATTCTTCCCAAAAGATGCCTTCGCAATGTATTGCGTCCCTACGTTCGCAATTGATCTAGGATTGCTATATCTGTGGGGGATGAAAAGATGATAACAGTTATTCAAAAGGACATTACAACCCTAGAAATAGATGCCATAGTTAACGCCGCCAACAATTCTTTACTAGGCGGTGGTGGAGTTGATGGGGCAATTCATCACGCCGCCGGAATTGGACTTTTGCAAGAATGCCGCAAGTTAAACGGCTGTGCTACTGGTGACGCTAAAATTACTAAAGGCTACAACCTTCCGGCTAAATGGGTAATTCATACCGTGGGACCAGTTTGGACGGGTGGAAGACAAGGTGAAGACGATTTATTAGCTAGTTGTTATCGCCGCAGCTTAGAACTAACTAAAGATTATCAAATTAAAACGATCGCTTTTCCGGCAATTAGCACAGGCGTATACAAGTTTCCGGTAGAAAGAGCGGCAAATATTGCTGTTACAGAAATCCAAAAGTTTTTGAGCGCTAATAACCATCTAGAACAAGTAATTTTAGTTTGCTTTAGCAAGGATTCTTACAATTGTTACCTGGAAGCCGTGAAAAAACTTGCCGAAAATGGCTAAATTAGATCGGCGCGTCCATAATAGAGAACCAAAATAATGTCAAAACTGGCTAGTAACAAAATCTCCCCTACTCCTATGCAGCCCCAAATTGGCGTAGTAGATTTAATTGATAATTACTTCACTGCCTACAATTCAGCACGTCTACGGGAAATTTGCCAACTGCTGAGTAAACAAGTCTTGCAACCAGGCGTTACCGTAGGCGTAAGCTTGTCAGGGGCCATGACTCCGGCGGGTTATGGGGTTTCGGTACTTGCGCCACTTATCCGTAATGGCTTTATTGACTGGATGATTAGCACGGGTGCAAATTTGTACCACGATATGCACTACGGCTTAGGTTTTGAACTCTATAGCGGACATCCTTTTGTTGATGATGTCAAGTTGCGCCAAGAAGGAACTATTCGGATTTATGACATCATGTTTGGCTACGACGTGCTGCTAGAAACCGATGCTTTTATTCGGAAAATCTTGCAAGCCGAGCCGTTTCAAAAACGTATGGGAAGCGCGGAATTTCACTATTTGCTAGGTAAATACGTGCGGGAAGTAGAAAAGCAAATTGGCGTAAAGCATTCTTGTTTACTAGCTACAGCTTACGAGTGCGGCGTACCTATCTACACTTCATCCCCCGGTGATAGTTCGATTGGGATGAACGTTGCGGCTTTAGCCTTAGAAGGATCGCAGCTAATAATCGATCCCTCAATGGACGTAAACGAAACTGCTGCGATCGCCTATTCTGCCCGCGATTCTGGTATACCGGATGTAGAAGGGAAAAGCGCGGCGGTAATTATCGGTGGTGGTAGCCCAAAAAACTTTTTATTGCAGACTCAGCCGCAGTTGCATGAAGTCCTAGGCTTAGAAGAACGAGGACACGACTATTTCATTCAATTTACCGACGCACGCCCTGATACAGGCGGCTTATCGGGGGCTACACCATCGGAAGCTGTAAGCTGGGGCAAAATTGACCCCGAAGAATTGCCCAATACAATTGTTTGTTATACCGATAGCACGATCGCGTTGCCTTTACTAACTGCCTACGTGTTGCAAAAGTGCCAGCCGCGTCAATTGAAGAAGTTGTACGACAGACGAGAAGCGATGTTAGAGAAGTTGCGGACAGATTATTTAGCAGCCAAAACTCAGCCTATAGAGGAAATTCCGGCGGCGGTATCTTCCGAGCAAACTACAACTACTTATCCTTGTGGCAGAATGATTCCCAGTAGTTAGATTTTTTTAAAGCAGTTTACTTGAATCGCCTGGGATGAAAATCTCAGGCAAAAGCGCAAATCGCCTATAAAAATTATGCTGCTTAAAATAAAACAATCGCAAATATGATTTTTCTCCTAGCTTTATTAGCTTTTTATGTAGCCTGGAACTTAGGCGCGAACGATGTTGCAAATTCAATGGGAACATCCGTTGGTTCCAAAGCTGTCACGTTGCGCCAAGCACTGGTAATTGCTGGAGTTTTAGAATTTACTGGAGCGGTATTATTTGGACAAGAAGTATCGCAAACTTTAGCTACCGAAATCGTTAACCCCGCTTTATTTACGGATGCACCGCAAGTATTGTTAATTGGGATGGCTTCAGTTTTAATTGCGTGTGGCGCGTGGCTGCAAATTGCCACCAGTCGAGGCTTACCTGTAGCATCATCTCACGCGGTGGTAGGTGCGATCGCGGGGTTTAGTGCTTGCGCGGTGGGCATAAATGAGATCGCTTGGTCGTCTATTGGTTTAATTACTCTAGGCTGGATAGTTACACCGCTATTAAGTGCGATCGTTGCGGCGGTGTTTTATAGTGCGATCAAACGCTGGATTTTAGACCAACCTAATCGGCTAGAACAACTTGATGAGTGGATTCCTTGGTTGAGTGTAGCTTTAGTCAGTATATTTGGTGTAATTGTCTTACCACCGATTATTGATACGCCATTAATGGCTAATTTACCGCTTCCTAGTCACGATATACCTTTAGTGATAGGGGCGATCGCAGCTACGGGTATTACTCTAAATTCCTGGCGACAACTGAGTAATGCAAATCTTAGCGATCCTTCACCTGTAGAGCGCCAATTAGCCAAATTTCAACTATTAAGTGCTTGCTTTGTCGCCTTTGCTCATGGTTCAAACGATGTGGGAAATGCGATCGCGCCTTTAGCTGTAATTGCTTACATTAATAACACTGGTAACGTTCCCCAAGGAGTCTTAAATATACCTTTATGGATTTTGATACTAGGCGGCGCTGGTATTGTTGCTGGGTTAGCAGTTTGGGGAAAAAAAGTTATTGCAACGATTGGCGAAAGTATTATTTCTTTGCAACCTAGTGGTGGTTTTTGTGCGGAACTTGCTACAGCTACAACAATTTTGCTTGCTTCTCGCTTGGGTTTACCTGTTTCTACTTCTCATGCTTTAGTTGGCGGCGTTGTAGGGATTGGACTTGTGCAAAACTATAAGTCAATCCAATTTTCGACTATAAAAAATATTGCTTTAGCTTGGCTAGTTACTATCCCCGTTAGTGCCGCTTTAAGTGCGGGTTTGTTTAGCTTGGCCAGGTTGTTATTTCTGTAGCTAACAAGAAATATGCGATCGCGCGTTTAATGATTCAATCGTTGGTACGCCTCCAGCGTTAATCCAAGCAATTTGTCCAATCCGCCGATTGCGGGCGTACTCGCGGATAATATTGCTATTTCTGCCTTCTAGCTCCATCTCTACTTGCACTTTATGGTTTGAGTTTCTCAATTTTTGGGCATAAGCAAAAGCGGCGGCGTAAGCACTGGGGTTTTCTGGCACTACTAGCCAATTACTCGCAGGGGTAAACTTGGGTAACTGACTGCTACTAAGCAAGACTTGCTGTAGTTCTTCTATATTCAAAGCAAAGCCAATGCCTGGGGATGTTTCGCCTTGGGGGTGATAAAGCCCTAATAAGCGATCGTAGCGTCCCCCTTGCCCTAATATATGAGTTTGGTTGCTGTCCGTGACAACTTCAAAAACTATTCCCGTGTAGTAGTCCAAAGTCTGCACCAAGCTTAAGTCTAAAATTAAGGGAAATTGACTATTGGCTCCCGGATAGCACTCATCTAGCAAGGATATTAACGATTTAAGATGATGCACTGCCTCGGTTTGCGCTTCGTCCAAATCTAAACTAGCAACGCGCTGCAAGACATCGGCGGGATTACCGCGTAAGTCTAATAATAATAACGCCCGCGATCGCAACTGCTCGCTTAAGGGTAAGCTTTCTAACGTTACTCGATCTATTGATGCGATCGCTTTTCTAACCGTAGCTTGCAATTGGGGAGGAAAGGGCGATAATAAACTCCGAGCGATTCCCGCTTCTCCTAAAATCAACCGCCATCCAGTCGATAACCCTAGTTCTTGCAAACACTCCGCTACCAGTAATAGTATTTCGGCATCAGCGAAGCCACCACCACCGCCTAGCAACTCTACTCCTGCTTGATAAAATTCTTGCTGGCGATTGTGAGAACTGCCTTTAGTGCGGCGAAAAACGTTAGCTATGTAGTACAACCTTTGCGGATAAGTTACTCCCGCCATGCGAGTTACGGCGGCTCTAGCAATGGAGGCTGTAAGTTCGGGGCGCAAGCCCAATTCTTCCTCATCCGAGCCTTGCAATTGAATTACCGAGCGTCGCTCGATTGCACCCCCCGCCATCAGCGTGTCTAATCTTTCTAAGGTTGAAGTAATAATTTGGTGGTAGCCGTAGCGTTGAAATACTTGCTGCAACCGCTCCTCAATCCAGTGTTTTTGGGCAACATCTAGCGGTAATAAATCTCTTGCGCCCGTGGGTGGTTGATAAATCATTTATTTTTCTTCCCGCCAAACAATCCACCAAATAAACCGCCACCTTTTGGTTTATCTGAGCTATCTGTTGTTCTATTTAAATTTGTTTGCCCTTCGATTTTTGGTGTAGCCGCTGCTAAAACTTGTTTGCTTCTTAATGCCATTGGTTCATTTGGATTTAATTGTAAAGCTTTATTGATGTGAACCCTAGCCATTGTTAATTGATTTTGTTTTAAATAAACTATACCCATTAAGCTATGAGCAATAGTGTGGTTAGGTTCTAATTTTAAAGCGTCTTGCAATTCTACTCTGGCGTGAGGAAAGTTGTTCTTTTCCATCAACTTTTGAGCGCGACGCAGGTATTGATCGACTAGAGTTTCTTGGGCTGGTGTATCTGGCGGCGGGGGCGGCGTTTGTTTGCTTTCTCCTGGCGGTTTTTGGATACTACTTGGAAATGGTTGCGATCCAGAAATAAAGGCTTTATCTGCTTGACGCATCAAATAGACTAAATTTAGTTCGCTAATTTGAGCAATAATTTGTGTGACTTGCTCTAAGTCTTGATATTGATTGGGGGCGAGTTTATGCAGCGCAATTTTATAAATATGTTCTACATTGTTTGTTTTAGCCAACTCTTGAGATAGTTCGTGCTGCAATGGTGGAGGATTTTGTTCTTGTCTTACCCGTCTGCTAATATCTTTTAAAAGCACCAGGTATTCGGCACGCGATCGCTCTGTGGTAAATTTTTCGTAAGCTGGATTGACAATTTTAGAGAATAAATCGTTGGCTCTTTGTTTTTCGACTTCCCCTTTAGCTGCCGTACTATCAGGGTGCAAGCGGCGGGCAATTTTTAAGTATCGTTGGCGAATGTCCTTAAAATCTGCATCAATAGGTACGCCTAAAACTGCGTGGCAATCTGTAAAGTCAAATTTGAATAGCCCGATATCAATA
This sequence comes from Aliterella sp. E5.1, assembly GCF_057473825.1. Lineage (NCBI taxonomy): Bacteria > Bacillati > Cyanobacteriota > Cyanophyceae > Chroococcidiopsidales > Aliterellaceae > Aliterella > Aliterella sp. E5.1. The sequence continues at coordinate 62,301 of NZ_JBYCCV010000001.1, read as the reverse complement.
TGTAAAGACATAAAACGCTGTTCGCTTGCCTGTCATAAAAGTTTATTTACGGGTGCTACAATCCCCTTTTAGCTAAGTCAAAACGGTAACATCTATTCTTGGCTATTTAGCAATTATATTGCTTCTAGCAGCTTTAGCAGGTACTTTTATTAGTTCCTGACTCAAACTCTGGTGAATCAAGCCATTAGTAGCCAAAATTCGCCCAGATTCAATGCTCAACGGACTCTCATCATAAGCTGTGACTTTGCCGCCAGCTTCTTGAAGTAGAATTACTCCAGCGCTAATATCCCAGGGGGCAATTCCTCGCTCCCAGTAGCCATCCAAACGCCCACAAGCAACGTGGGCTAAATCTAGTGCTGCCGAGCCACTGCGTCGCACTCCTTGGGTAAGATGAGTTAGGTGACAAAATTCGGCATAATTATTATCTGCTGTTTCGTGGCGATCGTAAGCAAACCCTGACACCAACAAGCTTTCACTTAATTGAGTTGTAGCAGAAACTTGAATGGGGAGACGATTTTTGGTTGCACCTAGCCCCTTAGCAGCGCGGAATAGTTCTTGAGCAAAGGGATCGAAAATTACTCCAACTTCTGGTACGCCAGCAATCAATAGCCCAATGGAAACAGCAAAAAAGGGGTATTGATGAGCATAGTTAGTTGTACCATCAAGCGGATCGATTGCCCACAAGTATTGACTTTCTGGTAATCCTAGTTTGCCCGATTCCTCAGCAAGAATTGAGTGGTCGGGAAAGTGTCGCTGTAAAATTTCTAAAACTACAGCTTCAGAAGCTTGATCAGCAATCGTAACTAAGTCACCTGGACGACCTTTTTGAGTCGCCGTACCGATATTACCTAAATAACTGAGCAAGACTTCACCCGCCGCTAGGGCGGCTTCGGTGGCAATTTCTAGAAAACCTAACAATTGTTGTGGTGAAGTCATAGTTAGCGATACTGAGCGCGAAATTCGGCGGGAGTCATAGTCAACGGTTGCTTGGGGTTCCAGATTCCCTGCTCTTGAAGTCTAGCCCATTCTTGAGCGCGAACTAAGCGGGTGTCGTATTTGTGATTTGGCGACTTCATTGCCACAATTACTACTCCTTGTTTTAGCAAATATTCGTTTATTAGGCGATCACTCCACACGTAAGCTAAGTACCGCCCAAATTCGTCTTGCTTTTGTTCGTCAAGTTCGAGAATTACTTCTTTATCGGTGACTATTTGAGTTAACAAAGCTTTGGCTGCTTGTCCGTGAGGCTGTTGTTGCAAGTCGGGCGCGTCAATTCCAATTAGCCGCACTTGCATTGTTTTATCATTACTGACTACTTCTATCGTTTGTCCGCTAAGTACCCGTTTTACTTGTACAGTCAAGCCTTGAGGTTTGGTTGCACTCTGACACCCAATTAGTAGAATTAACAGTATACAAGCAAACTTTTTACTCCTCATCTAAGGGCAAACCCACTTTAACTTTACCTCTGCCGAAGTATTGCCCAAATTGGAGTTCGTAAACTTCATCTTCGTCTTGAGTTTCTACTTCTAAGTCAGAGCGAGGATAGCTTACACACAGTAGAGCATAGCCTTGTTTGCGCAATTCATGGGATAGACCCATGGCTTCAGGCTGATAGATTTCTCCCGATACTACCCGCACGGCGCAGGTGGTGCAAGCGCCATTGCGACACAAGTAAGGTAATTTTACCCCTTGATTTTCAGCATTTTGCAAAATGTAGCTAGTTTCGGGTACTTGGAGAGTGTGAACTTGGTTAGAAATGCGATCGCGTATCTTAACAGTGAAGTAACGAGTCATAATTAAAAGAAATATTTTCAGCTTTATTCAATTTAACGTCTCATTGCGTGTACAATTGGAGATCGCGACATCTGGAGAGGTGGCCGAGTGGTTGAAGGCGCAGCACTGGAAATGCTGTTTAGGGCAACTTAACGTGGGTTCGAATCCCACCCTCTCCGTTTTGAGAATCGTTTTAATACATTAGTTTGAGCCTATTACCTACAAGAAATAAATCTTGGACGTAAGGTTATTTTCACTATTTTATTGAATTTTTGACTATTGTTAGCAATTAAATTCAAAGACTTAGGTAAATCAACTGAGTATTTGCACTCTTTTTTATATCTAACCGTAAATCTACTATAGCTATCTGAATTTTTAGGAGATACCTTTTTAAACAGCATTTAAAAAGGTTGTTTGTTATGAATGAAGATTCAAATTTATTAGAACTAGCAAGACAGGGAAATATAAATGCTATTGAAACTATTTAAATCAGCAATTAGAAGCTAAAAATATTACGGTTAAAGTTGTTCTCAAAGATAGTTGCTTGCAAGTAATGCTGGTATCAGAACAAGTACCAGATCAACAATTTATAGCTGTTTTTACCTGCAAGAAGATAAAAAACTTAGGTATTGAATCTATTGAAAGGCTAAAGATTCACGGAAAACAAACAGAAGATGAGTTTCCTGCTTGGAGTCAAGAATTTGAATTAGCAGGAAAACAACCAACTTTATCAAGTTCAACCGTTGACAATCTTGCAAGCCATAATTTTCCCAAAGCATTACATACAACTGCGAATAAGAAGAATCAAGAGAAAAAAGTTAGTGAGAACAAGGTAGAAAATATAAGCAGTAGCAATAGAACTAACTATGATATTGAAACGTTGTTTCCTTTAACTAAAAAAATACGTTTATCCTTAATCGACGAAAATAGTAAACTTACTGCTTTTACTACTATTTTGATGCTTGTCTGCTTACTATATTTTCTGTCACTTCTTCTTCTTTTTTTAGAATGGGCTATAGGAGTGCCTTTACTTTTTTTAAGTATAGGTTCAGGATATTTAATTGCTGTATTAGCTAAACGAAAAAAATTGAATTCTTATACCTGTTTTACTTAGGATTTATTCTTTCCTTCTATGCAATACCACTTTTATTTATCGTTGCTTTTTTTAAATCTCAAGCTAAATCTGAAGCTAAATTACTAGCTCAAGAAACCAATAAAGTTAAGAAAACTCTATTGAATCCTAATGAGAATATCACTTTTCAACAATCAGCAAGCTACTTAGGAGGTATTAAAGGTCATCCTGAAAAAACAAACTACACTGGAGCGATTTTAGTTCTAGAGAATTTTTGTGCTTTCTACGATAATAATATCACTTGGAAATTAATGTATGAGCGTGTGAGTAAAGTAGAGCTTGGTTTATTTCAAATGGGTGAAACTCGTGCGTTATGGGCTAATGGAGATGTTGGACGGCAACTTCAGCAAACAAAAAACACTCTAGAGTTATATTATCTCGATAGCAATGATACTGAACGCTGTGCAAGGTTTCAAATTCATGGCGCGGCTACTATACAAGGCGAAGCAGTCAATGCACAACAAGTTTTAAATCATATTCTTGAGTTTAAAGATCAGTTTCTAGATAAAACTGCCGATAATGTAACCTCTTCTTTTTCCAAGTTAGAAAAACTAAAAAAGCTCAAAGATGAAGGAGTAATTAGTGAATCTGAATTCAATGAGAAAAAAAGTAAATTCCTTGAGGAACTATAAAATTAATTTCACCGAATTCAAGAGCAACCGTTTGTCAAGCAATCGAGCTAGGCATCTATTTTCTCACTTTTTCGCGCAATACCTAGCTTTGCTTTTCTCAAGCGGTAAGCATTTAAAGGACTATTACGAATGTCTGCTTCTACTAGAGCGATCGCTTCATCCAAGAGTAAATTGAGAGCATCAAACTGACGACAAACCTCGCGCATTTTCTCAATAGAGCGTCTTCTTGTTTCTGGATCGGGAATTCTTGGTTGGTTCATGACACATTCCAATTTCTCTTTGTATCTTGGACGCTGGCTTTAGCCGCCGCATTGGTAGCTTCTGCTTGTTCAATGGAATTTTCTAACAATTTTAAGATAGCAGAAGTAGCTAATGGTTGCGACTCATATACTCTTAAAAGTAAAGTATATAGTCGTGAGTAAGAAGTTGTTGCCCTCTCTCTAATCTTTTGGAGTTGTTCGAGTTCGGCAAGTGTTTCTTCATTTTCACCGAACTGCTCAAAGATAATTGCTTCTGTAGCGGTTGCTTCATCAATACGCTCTAATAGTTGCCTTTGCAAATCAAAGATGACTTTTACTGTAGTGTCTGGTAGCTTTGCCATGTGGTTTTATTTGTAGTGATGCGATCGCACTACACAGCATATTACGCTTGCAAGTAATTAATATTACTGGTCAATCCTAAGTAAGCAATTGTTTATAGGATTCAATAGCAGAAGTTTTATCTATACTTATATTCTTATAAAGAATAACCAAGGGCTAATTCATGTCCTCTCTGCGTTCTGCACGTACCAAAAAAAATCATACTGCCCGAAATGTAGGCAATCATTACCAGTCGTTATTTATCATGCTGGGCATTACTTTACTCATGTTTGGCGGGATTGGTAGCCGTTTAGCTTACTTGCAAATAGTTCGAGGTAGCCAGTATCGCCAACAAGCAGATAGCAACCGCATTCGCGTGATTCCCAAACAACCAGAACGCGGCAATATCTTCGATCGCAATGGTAAAATTTTAGCTAGTAGCCGCCTTTCTCATGCGGTATATCTGTGGCCCATGGCTCCCAAAAATGTAGCATGGGCAGCAACGAAAGCAAGACTTGCTCAAATTCTCCATACGCCGGAAGCAGAAATTCAAAAACGCCTAGAAAAAGCAGGCTACAATTCCTCAACCTTAGTACGAGTAGCACGGGATCTAACTCCGGCTCAAATTACTGCCTTAGCTGAATATCACAACCAATTAAAAGATGTGGAAGTGTATATAGAAGCGGTCAGAGAATATCCCAATGGTGAAATAGCTTCCCACGTCCTCGGCTATACCGGAGAAATGAGCGATCGCCAGTTAGTCAAAAAGCGCTCTCAAGGCTACCGTTTGGGAGATGTCGTCGGACAAATGGGGATAGAGGCAGCTTTTGAACAGCAGTTACGGGGAGAGTGGGGAGGACAACAGGTAGAAGTAGATGGAAAAGGCAGAATAATTAAAGTTTTAGGCGCAAAACCAGCTAAAACTGGGCAAGATGTTTACTTAACTATAGATTTAAACTTACAAAAAGCCGCAGAAACAGCATTAGGCGATCACCAAGGAGCAATTATTGCCCTAGATCCACGTAATGGTGAGGTTTTGGCAATGGTTAGCCGTCCAGCTTTTGACCCGAATATATTTACCAAACGCATCGCCCCGCAAACGTGGAAAAGCTTGCAAAGTAAGGATCATCCCTTTGTTAATCGCGCTTTGCGAGGCTTTACCCCCGCTAGTACATTCAAAATTATTACAACCACCGCCGCAATTGAATCGGGCAAATTTGCCCCTACTACCGTACTCCCAACTTATGCTTGCATGAACATCGGCGGTACTACCTTTTGCGACTGGAATCGCGCCGGATTTGGACCATTAGGATTTGCAGGCGCTTTGGCTTGGAGTAGCAACACATTCTTCTATCAAATTGGCAGAGGAATTGGCGGACCTACTTTAATTGACTGGACGCGCCGTTATGGGTTTGGGAAAAAAACAGGCATAGAATTAGCAGGAGAAGAAGCACGGGGATTGGTTGCTGATAATAAATGGAAGCAAGAAAACCTCGATTTGCCTTGGAGTGTAGGCGATACCGTTAATATGTCCATTGGTCAAGGGTTTTTGCAAGTATCCCCCCTGCAAACTGCGATGATGTTTGCTGTACCTGCTAATGGCGGCTATCTAGTCCAACCACATCTACTCAAAAATAACGAAACAGCAAAAACTTGGCGCAAATCTTTAAACCTCAAACCAGATACCGTGCGCGTACTGCGTCAAGGATTGCGTCAAGTAGTCGATGGCGGTACGGGAAAAGCCTTAAACTCCCCCAACATTCCCCCAGCGTCAGGCAAAAGTGGAACCGCCGAAGCTTTTGGTCATAAATCTCATACTTGGTTTGGCGGCTACGCACCTAGCAGTAGACCAGAAATTGTCGTTGTTGCCTTTGCCGAACATTCTGGCGGCGGCGGCGGAAAAATTTGCGCTCCAATGGTGCTGAAAGTGATGGAAGCCTATTTTAAGAAGAAATAGTGCTGGTATTTGGCACACAAATAAGGCTGTGGTAGGATAGTAAATTGCTGCATTATCAAATAAATTGAGTTTTTATGGCACTGACACAACAGCGCAAACAAGAATTAATTACTAGCTATCAAGTTCACGAGACTGATACTGGTTCCTCGGAAGTCCAAATTGCCATGCTGACGGACAGAATTACCCGTCTTAGCGAACACTTACGCGCAAATCAACAAGATCACTCATCGCGCCGGGGATTATTAAAAATCATCGGTCAACGCAAACGCCTTCTAGCCTACGTTCAGAAGCAAAACCGCGAGAAGTATCAAGCCTTGATTGCTCGATTGGGAATCCGTGGTTAAGGAGTAGTTATTATGGCTACCGAAAGCGATCGCCAACCCTTACCTTTTGAACCAAGCAAAAAAGCGTCTAAAGTAGCTAAAAGTACCGAAAAGCCTACTGCTAAAGCTAAACCCGCGAAAAAACTGCAAAGCAATTATCAGCCCCAAAAAGCCCCGGTAAGCCCCAAACAACAAGCAAATAAGCCACCATTTACCAAAGAAGAGATGGCACTACCAAAAGTAGTAAGCGATCGCATGGCGCGGCGAATGGCAGTATTTTGCGGCGTACCAACAGTTTTGGGCATGGTAACTTTAATTGGTGGCTATGTAGCTATCAGTCACGGGATCAAACCGCCTGGTGTCTTAGTCCTATTAGTTAGTATGGGCTTTTTGGGCTTGAGCGTTCTGGGAGTAACTTATGGTATTTTGTCTGCTTCCTGGGATGAGGAAGTAACTGGTAGTAAGTTAGGAGTGCAAGAATTCGCCGTAAATTGGGGACGGATGCTGGCAGCTTGGAAGGCAACACGGCAGAAAAACGTTTAGTAATTCTGGTTTAAGATGCTTGACATCAACTTTTTAGGGCAAACGCAAACATAAAAAACATCAACTTGCGTTTGCTCCCCCTAGAAATAAAATAATTTCTACAATTGAATAACTACCTTCAATCGAGGAATTTGCCATGATTGTAGTCATGAAAGCTGGTTCGCCAGAAGTTGAAATTGCCCGCATCAGCGAAGAACTAAATAGCAGAGGACTCACCGCCGAAAAAATTGTCGGCAAGCACAAAGTAGTCCTCGGTTTGGTGGGTGAAACGGCTAGTCTCGATCCCTTGCAAATTCAAGAAGTAAGTCCTTGGATCGAGCAAGTCATGCGTGTAGAACAACCATTCAAACGCGCCAGCTTAGAGTTTCGGCACGGACAAGCAAGCGAAGTAGTAGTTAATACACCTAATGGGGCAGTGCATTTTGGTCAAAATCACCCGATTGTCACAATCGCGGGACCTTGCTCGGTAGAAAATGAAGCAATGATTGTAGAAACCGCCCAGCGCGTCCAAGCCGCCGGAGCGCAGTTTTTACGCGGTGGTGCTTACAAACCCCGGACATCACCCTACGCTTTCCAAGGACACGGTGAGAGTGCTTTAGAACTACTCGTCGCCGCGCGGAGGGCAAGCGGACTTGGAATTATTACTGAAGTAATGGATGCCGCCGACCTTGATAAAATTGCCGCCGTCGCTGATATCATCCAAGTCGGCGCGCGAAATATGCAGAACTTTTCTTTGCTCAAGAAAGTAGGAGCGCAACCAAAACCCGTATTTTTGAAGCGGGGAATGTCTGCAACCATCGAAGAATGGCTAATGGCAGCCGAATATATTATGGCAGCAGGCAATCAAAACGTCATTCTCTGCGAACGGGGGATACGCACCTTTGACCGTCAGTATGCCCGTAATACCCTAGACTTATCAGTAATTCCTGTATTGCGGAGTCTTACCCACTTACCAATTGCCATCGACCCCAGCCACGGTACAGGTAGAGCCGAGTACGTCCCCTCCATGGCATTGGGTGCGATCGCGGCGGGAACAGATGCTTTAATGATTGAAGTTCACCCCAACCCCGCCCAGGCGCTATCTGACGGACCTCAATCTTTGACCCCAGACCGCTTTGATAGTTTAATGTCCGAGCTTGCCGTAATTGGTAAAGCTGTAAATCGCTGGCAGCAACCTACCGCCTTAGCATATTAAAATTATGTCTAAAGAATTTGTTATTGGTGAAAAAGTCCGAGTCATCACCCTACCTCCTTACCTCAAAACTGCCGACCCCATGCCGATGTTGCGTCCTGCCGATGTCGTGGCGCTAGGAGAAGAAGGTACAGTAAGCGATCGCCGTCCGGCAAATTATTGGGCGGTACGCTTTACTCAGGGGACTTTTTTAATTGATAGTCAGTACATCGAAGCTGTAACCCACACCACCGAACAAGTAGATTTGGGCTTGCAACCTAAAGACTTGTAGAATGTAAACTTATATTAATCATTTGGTATACATAAATGCGATCGCGTCGCACCTTTCTAACTCTCATACTTGTTAGTTGCTTTACCCTGCTTAGTTGGTTAAATACACCAATCGCTAAGGCAATGGGCGGTAAACTTCCAGCCATAAATCAACCTGCACCGGAATTTACTTTACCTACAAATACCGGAGATGGCGAAATCTCCCTTGCCGAACTTCAGGGTAAGTGGTTGGTAGTTTACTTTTACCCCAAAGACTTCACCTCTGGCTGCACTATAGAAGCGCGGAGATTTCAACAAGACTTACCTAAATATGTAGAAAAAAACACGCAAATTCTTGGTATTAGCGCCGATTCTGTGGATTCTCATGCCCAATTTTGCGACTCAGAGGGGCTAAAATTTCCTTTACTCGCAGACCCTACGGGAACTGTAAGCAACGCCTATGGCTCGTGGATGGGGGCGGTATCAGTGCGCCATAGCTTTATCATCGATCCGCAAGGAATTTTGCGCGAAACCTTTGTCAAAGTAAATCCCACTGTTTACAGTACCGAAGTATTAGCGCGGCTTGAGCAATTGCAATCGATTAGTTAAGTATCACAATATCCAATTCTTTGCCGGATTCAGCCCGTATTAGTCCAACTACCAGCAACCTAACCGCTTTATGGATATTTTGATCGTTGAAGACGAGCCAGAAATAGCGAGGTTGATCCAACTATCTTTGGAAAAAGAAGGCTTTTCTTGCCATATCAGCCGGGATGGTTTGAGCGCTTTGCGGATAATTCAGGAGCAACAACCAGATTTAATTATTCTTGACTTGATGCTACCTGGATTAGATGGGCTAGAATTGTGTGCCAGAATCCGGCAAAAACCTGGGGCAAAAGATCCTTATATTTTGATGTTGACAGCTAAGGGAGAGGAAATAGACCGAGTTATTGGTTTATCTACGGGGGCTGACGATTATTTAGTTAAACCTTTTAGCCCCAGAGAATTAGTTGCTAGAGTTAGAGCTTTATTGCGCCGCAGTCTCCGCCAAGGAGGACAAGCGCAGGTATATAAAACAGGACATTTTATAATTGATATAGATGGGCGCTCAGCTAGTCGGAAGTTGACAACTGAGGCGGCGGGAGAACTTCTCGATTTGACAACCTTAGAATTTAACTTGTTAACGGTATTTGTGAGCAATCCTGGGCGAGTATGGAACCGTACCCAGTTAATAGATAAACTTTGGGGTAGCGACTTTTTTGGTGATGAACGGGTAGTAGATACTCATGTTGCTCGGTTGCGGAAAAAAATCGAGCCAGATTCTAGCAATCCTACGTTTATTAAAACTGTTGTTGGTGTGGGCTATAAGTTTGAAGACTCGGCTAGTTGATTGTCCCTCTACCCAAAAAACTTTTAATCGGTGAATTTGCGATCGCGTTTATTTCTTTCTCACATTCTGGTGATGATTGTAGGCATCCTCAGCCTAGTAATTATTGGTAAAGTTTCTTCACCGCGCTTTTTTGTGTTGCGCCTAGAGGAGCTAGAAGGCACTGGTTATCGCTTGCGTTACGCTCGTCCCCAACTAATTGAGGGCTTTGAAAATGCTTGGTATCGCGGCACGCTTTGGTCTTTGGTCGTCAGCACCACTGCATCGGGAGCCTTGAGTTATTGGGTATCGCGGCGCATTGTCAAAAGTTTGACCCTAATGGAACAAATCACCCGCCAAATTGCCGCCGGACAATTAGATAGACGTTTACCAAATAGTGACATCCCCGAACTCGATCGCCTCAGCGCTAGTTTTAACCGCATGACTGCTAGTTTGGAAGGCGTAGAACAACGGCGGCGCGAACTAATTAGTGATTTGACTCACGAATTGCGAACACCTTTAACTATTGTCCGGGGATATTTAGAAGAATTAGCCGAGGGCGGAATAGAACCAACGGCGGAAGTTTATCTACGTCTATCCACAGAAACCAAGCGTTTAGAGCGGCTAGTCAATGATTTGCAAGAGCTTTCCAAAGCCGAAGCAGGTTATTTAGAAATTAATTTGCAGCCTGTAAATATTCGCCCTTTATTAGAATCTTTGGTGCAAAGATTCTCCGACCAACTATTAGACGAAAGCCCAATTTTACTTTTAGAATGCCCGCCCCAATTGCCGCTAGTGTGGGCAGATATAGACCGAACCGAGCAAATATTAGTTAATTTGCTCGGTAATGCGCTGCTTTATACAAATTCTGGCTCAATTAAGCTTTCGGCTTGGTCTGAAACGGGCAAATTATGGATAGCTGTAACAGATACAGGTATTGGGATTGCTCCAGAACATTTACCCCATATATTCGAGCGCTTTTATCGGGCGGATAGATCGCGATCGCGTCATTCGGGCGGTACGGGGATCGGGCTTGCTATATCTCGCCGCCTAGTAGAATTGCAAGGCGGCAAGATATCAGTCGAAAGTGAGTTTGGTCGAGGCAGTACGTTTAAGTTCTTTTTGCCATTGGCTTAATTACTGCACGTTCGCAGGTAATGCCCCAGGACGTACTGCAAGGTCGAGGGTTTGCCCGTTGCGCCGCAAGTCTAAGCGCAAGTTTCCACCCACAGAAGCATCTTCTACAGCTTTTTGAACGCTCTCCGCATCGGTTACGGCTTGACCATTTAGGCTTTGAATTACATCCCCAGCTTGTAAGCCAGAAGTAGCGGCGGGTGAATTAGGTAAGACGCGGACGACTAATACGCCTCGATCTTCGGCGATGGTTAAACCACTATCAGGATCGCTGTTAAAATTTTGCTTGACTTCTGGTGTAAGGGCTACCATCTCAATGCCTAAGTAAGGATGTTCTACCTTCCCTTGAGCAATTAGTTGATTGGCAATTCTTACCGCCGTATTGATGGGAATGGCAAAGCCCAAGCCTTGTGTACCTTGAATAATCGCTGTATTCATCCCCACTACTTCACCGCGCTGATTTAGTAGCGGACCGCCAGAGTTGCCAGGGTTAATTGCCGCATCGGTTTGAACAAATGCCACCCGCTTATCAGGTACTCCTACAGCGCTGCTAGAACGACCTGTAGCACTGATAATTCCAGTGGTGACAGTGTTATCAAGTCCTAAAGGATTGCCGATCGCGATCGCCCATTCTCCAGCTTTTAGTCCTTCAGAATTGCCTAACTTGGCTGTGGGTAAGTTATCTGCTTGAATCTTGATTACAGCTACATCTGTTACTGGGTCAGTTCCTAACACCCTACCCGTAAAGCGCCGACCATCTTTTAAGATTACGTTTACATTTGTCGCCCCATCAACTACGTGGGCATTAGTCAAAATTTGTCCATCTTTACTAATAATAAAACCCGATCCAGTTCCTCTTTCAACTCGGCTTCCCGATCTCGGTACGTTATTGCCAAAGAAGCGGCGCAAGCGTGGATCGTTTGGCAATTCACGAGTAACCGTGCGCGAAGAATTGATGCGCACAACGGCGGAACCAACTTGATCTACTACCGAGGTCACATAGTTAGGGTCGGTTGTACTGGGTAGTTGAGCAATCGTATTGTTTCCAATTGCCGGAGTCGCAGCGATTGCTGGGGCGGTTTGAGTTTGAGAAGCTATATAATTGCCAGAAAATGTTGCTCCCGCTCCTAGGAGCATCAGGGATAAATAAGTAGCCGATTTGCGCCAAGAAACTTTTTTCTGATTGTTCATTTTGAGTCTGCCGACGAAATGCAGGTTTAAGAATTTAACTATGTTGTTGCTTACTTTTATCAATCTATATCTTTGATATGAAGTTGCTATGACAGTGCTATTACGCGCCAATGAATTTTTTAGCAATGCCTTGCTCTATAGCAAAGGGTAGGTAGGGCGATCTCCTTACCTACCCTTTGTTCAAATAACTACTTTAAGCGAGATTTGCTAAAGCTTCTTCACGTTCAATTGCACTAAATAAATGATTTTTAGAATTAGCTACAGCTACTTCTAATTTTTGTTCTACTTCACTGTAATCAATATCTACTAAATTATACTCAGAGCCTTGGTGTTGTAATTGATTGGATAAAACTCGATCTTTTAGACCGTAATCCTTTAATAAATCCCCCGTTTTATTTGACTTGTTTGGGTTAAGAATTACCGTAAACTGCCTCTTGAAAATTATTGAAAATATTGTTCCATGATAAGTATTGGTAACAATATAAGCAGCTTTTTTGAAATATCCTAGCCACGATTTAGGCTCGGCTTCTATAATATTTATATTTGCTACTTGATTAGCTTGTCCAATGGAAACTATTATCAATTTTCTATCTCTAGCAGTAGTTTTGATAAAGTCTTCTTCTAAGCTTGTAAAACTTTGCTGATTGTAAATTAAAAGATATTGTTCTTTCAATTTTGGCAATACTATAATTGGATCGTAGTTAATCAAAAATGTAGGATCTACAACTTTTGCTGCCGGAAGATTGCATTCTTTTTCTACTAGCCGCAAGCTATTAGCATCTCGAACCAAAATTGTATCAAAAGCTTTTAGTAATTGAAATATTGACTCTTGATGTTGTCCTAAACTATCGGTATCGCTAAAGCTGGCAGCATAACTCATTCTCCGACAACCAGTCTTACTATCTATAAAGTCTAAAAAAAACGCCGAATCAAAACCATAAACTGGATCGATCCGCCATATTTGATCGCTACCACAAATTACCAAATCATAGTGCTGATGATGTTTTTTTAGGCTGGCTCTTGTGTAGGCTCTTTTTTTGCTTAATGGTAAGTTATCAAGGACAAATCTCCTCATATTTAAGCATTTTCTTAAATTAATAAAAAGTTGAGTATTAATTTGGAGCTTTTTATTAATTGGCTGAATTGGTCTAAGGAAAAAGTGCCTAAGCATGGAATAGGGTTGATAGTTGATAATTTCTACATTGTTCCACCCTTGATGCTTAATGGCTGTTAGTAACGCATAGGCTTGTAAAGTTGCACCGTAGTTTGTCGTACAGTGATAAGTCAAAATTCCAATTTTCATTTTTCACTAATAAAGGTTGACGTTTAGGAGTCAAAGTACAATATTGAAACTCCTTACTACTCCTAGGGCTATTTAATTATTTATGTAATTCAAACGGAACAATCGTTAAAAACCTCAAGATTATTTTAGTAAAATTTAACACATAGATAGTTATAACAAAAATTTAGATTTTATACATTTATTTAACTGCTTGTCGATTAAGGGGAGTAGATACAAACAACTAAAGATTGCCGTACCTAGGAGTAAATTTAATCCTATAGGTGTTAATTTAAACCAAAAAAGACGCTTTAGTTTACCAATTATAAAACGTCTCTATAAAAATGCGATCGCAATTCTCAGAATTTGTAGCTTAATAATTGAATTGCCATATCTTTTTGGGGCAAGCTACCCGTACTAATTGTCACAGTATCGCTATCTGAGCGGCGTATGGTCGTACCCTGCATCAATGCCAAAAACTGGTCTACTCCCACCAGGTCACAACTACTGCTATCCGCCGCTTGAGTGCTGAAATGAGTCGGAATTACTAACTTCGGATTTAGCTGACTAATCGCTGCTTGGGCTTCGGTCGGGTTGTAAGCTTTAACGCCACCGCCTACGGGTATTAAAAGCACATCAGGACGACCAATGAGAATTTTTTGCTCAATAGTAATGGGAGCCGCCGCCCCACCCAAATGCACGATATTAATTCCCGCTTGTTGCCAACGCCACACTACATTATTGCCGAATCTTCTACCATTAACGCGATCATGTAAGGTATTAATTCCTTGCACTTGAATACCATCAAATCGATAAACTCCAGGCTCGTAAATCAACTGAGGCTTACCTGGCAAGCCTTCTATGGCTCCTTCATCCAATAATTGACTGCTAATTAGCACTAAACCTGCTTCCACCTTGGGCGCGCGGTATTTTGCCGTACAGCCAATAGTCCGAAATGGATTAACCAAAATTCGCGTTTTGCCACTACTAAACAAAAAACAAGTATGACCTAACCATTTAACTGACAAAGAATCACCAGTTTGCGCCGTTGCACTCAAACTTGCAAACAAGGTCGTTGCTAACCCCGCTCCCGCGTAGCCTAATATTTGTCGCCGTTTCATAAATTTCTCCCTCACCCTATGGACGACTGTAGCTGTGCCAAAAAGTTTCGCAACAGTTGCTTGCCTAAAGTAGTTAGTACACTTTCAGGGTGAAACTGTACGCCTTCAATATGGGGATAGTTGCGATGTCTGACTCCCATAATGGTTCCATCTTCCACCCAAGCTGTAATTTCCAGCACTTCCGGGCAAGTTCGCGGCTCAATGACTAAACTATGATACCGAGTTGCGGTCATTGGGTTATCTAAACCGCGAAAAACACCTACTCCTGTATGAGTTACTTGCGACGTTTTGCCGTGCATTAATTCGGGAGCAGAAACAATTTGTCCCCCAAAAACTTGCCCAATGCTTTGGTGTCCCAAGCACACGCCTAAAATCGGTAACGTTTGTCCCAGTTGACGAATTATCTCTAAAGAAATCCCCGCATCTTCTGGGCGACCGGGACCTGGAGAAATAACTATTCCATCTGGCTGCAATTGGCGGATTTGCTCAAGGGAAATCTGGTCGTTACGGTAAACTTGAATAACTGAAGCAACCGGAAACTCTGTCCCTAGTTCTCCTAAATACTGTACCAAGTTATAAGTAAAGCTATCGTAATTATCAATAACTATAATCAAAACTCAATTTTCTCCTAGTTTAGGTTGGTAGCACCTCAAAATTGGCTACAAATAAGCTTGCTCTTTACCCCCAAAGATCCCGCATTTGGGCAATTAATGGCGGCATAATTAAAACTCCCGCAACTAAAACTGCTACCAACGCAGAGACTAAAACCGCCGCCGCCGCACAATCTTTAGCTATTTTGGCTAAGTCGTGATAAGACTGCTTGACGGTCAAATCGACGACCGATTCTATTGCTGTATTCAATAGCTCCATCACCAACACTAAACCACAAGTTAGTCCAATTACTGCCATTTCCAGAAGTGGCAAGTGTAAGAAAATTGCCAATCCCATCGCCAAAACACCCACCATTACATGAATGCGAAAATTACGCTGAGTTTGAAAAGCATAAGCTATTCCACACCAAGCATATTTGAAACTAACAAATAAATTTGTGGCGACAAGCCACGATAACTCGCGCTTAGCAGCAACCTTTTCTGGTCGGGTGGGCGTTGATGTCGGAGGGTTTTGAGACATAGACAGGAGACGACAACAGAAAAAGTAGTTATTAGTTGGATAGTTATAGCAGTTTTGATTGCATTTGGGGGCATAATCCTGCTAGAAGGTGCGAATTAATATATTGATCTAGATTTAGAGATTATATTCGCCATTGATAGTCAGCCCGATAAGTTGTAATAAAACTGCTTGCCGCTCTAGCATCAGTAATAAGCTAGTTTCATCAGGATGATCCCAACCTACTAGATGCAGTAGACCGTGAGTTGCAAGCCATGCTAATTCTGTTTGCAGTGAATGCGCTTGTTGAGTAGCTTGGCGATTGGCGGTATCTACTGAAATAACAATATCACCAAGATATAGCGGCAGATGCGATCGCATTTCTTCACTCATGGGAAAATCTACTTCTAAAGCCGCAAAAGCCAGTACATCGGTTGGTTTATCTTGCTGGCGGTATTGGTAGTTAAGAACTCTAATTTGGGCATCGTTAGTTAAGCGCAAACTAAGCTCATAATTATTCGCTACGGGCAATTGAGATTTTAAGTCCTCCATCCAGCACTCAAACCATGTTTCCCAAGGAGTGCTGGCATCTGTCTGTAACTCTAAAGATTCATCAATGCGGCTGTCTTGTACGCTTACTTCTACTTCCACCTTTTCTCCATTTGGTTAGCGCGTCAAGTAGGCAAGCCCTACCAACACTGCTAATAAAGCGATCGTTGTTAAGGCAAAATGTTTTAAAGAAGTTCCTCGCTTCTGTACCATATTCCGCATGGCAAGCTTAACATAACTTGATTTTGCTTCTGCTTGTTCTGGTTTCTCTGTAGTTGGTGCGTTCATAATTGCCTTTTACTTCTAAAACTATTTACTTCATCAATTTAACAGACCCTAGATCCGCAGAAAATGTCTTTAGCTATTGACTAAGTGATTTTCTTGCCGCAAATAAGCTTGGATAAATAAATCAATTTCCCCATTCATCACATCCGTAACCGCCGTTGTCTCCACATTAGTTCGTAAATCTTTTACCATTTGGTACGGATGAAACACGTAATTGCGGATCTGATTTCCCCAAGCTGCTTCTACTATATCGCCGCGAATTTCGGCAATTTCTTGCGCGCGTTGCTCTTCTGCAATAATTAACAGCTTTGCTTTTAAAATCGCCAAGGCTTTCTCTTTATTTTGCAGTTGACTTCGTTCTTGGGTACAGCGCACAGCAACCCCCGTCGGAATATGGACGATTCTAACAGCAGTTTCTACTTTGTTGACATTTTGCCCACCTTTACCACCCGCGCGAGTTGTCGTAATTTCCAAATCTTTTTCCGGAATATCTAATTGAACAGTGTTGTCAATCAGAGGCATTATTTCCACCCCAGCAAAACTTGTTTGTCGCTTGTCGTTGGCATTAAATGGCGAAATTCGCACCAAACGATGAGTACCTTTTTCCGATCGCAAATAGCCGTAAGCATACCGCCCAGAAATTTCTACAGTGGCAGACTTTAACCCTGCTTCATCTCCCTGGGAAATTTCTGCTAAGTTGACTTTATAGCCCCGTGTTTCTGCCCAACGAGTGTACATTCTCAATAGCATTTCTGCCCAATCTTGAGCATCCGTACCCCCCGCGCCAGCATTGATTGTCAAAACTGCGCCTTTTTCGTCATAAGTACCTGATAGCAGTTGTTGCAACTCCCATTGGTCGAGTTCGCGGCTAAGGTTGTGGAGGTTTGTTTGAGCTTCAGCAAGTAGCCCTACATCATTTTCTAGCTCTAATAGCTCTAAAACCGCCTTGGCATCCTCTAAACTAGCTTGCCACTTATGATATTGCTGATGGTGGTCTTTAAGGTTGTTAAGCTCTTGTAAAGTCTTTTGCGCCGCATCTTGGTCTTCCCAAAATTCTGGCACTGAAGCTACTTGTTCTAAGTCTTGAATTTTCGCGTTGAGTGCAGGAATGTCAAAGATAGTCCTGAGTTTTACCCAGGCGGCTAGACAACGTGGCAACTTCGCGCTTGATATCTAAAATGTCCATAGCGATCGCGCTTTTGTTTACATATACGTGCATTGTCTATTTTAGCCCTAGCTGAGTCTGAGGCAATGAGTACGGAGGTTGTATTTACGTAAAGCTCTCCGGGGGGAGTATCCCTCCGGAAGACTTTACTCAAAGCTAGATAGACTTTAATACCTCGAATCTGCTAAACACGAATCTTCTGTTTCTTCAATCGGCAACGCTTGTTTCCTCAATTAAACTTAATCATTTATTCAATTACTCAGAGAATATACGTAGAAATGCGCTTCTAGCCCGTAAGCTCTTTGGGAATTTCAGTAAAACAACGATGGTTTGTTCCGGCTATTCTACGGACAATAATCTCAGGGATTTGAGGAAAGTTCAAGCAGCAAGTCCTCAATTATTACTAAGTGATAGAGATTATTATTTAAAGTAGGATTTATATGACGGCAACTCAATCTTGTATCAAGTCCAACAGCCTAGAATTATTAGTTGCATATTATCAAAATCCCTCTATTGAACTTCGCAATAGATTAGTCAATTTACACGCCGGGTTAGTACGCAAAAGCGCCCATCAATTTAGCCATCAATGTACCGAACCTTATGAAGATTTGGAGCAGATTGGTTATTTTGGTTTAATCCGTGCTATTGAGCGTTTTAATCCCAAACAAGGCTATGCTTTTAGTTCTTTTGCCGTACCTTATATTCGCGGCGAAATCATGCATTTTTTACGCGATCGCGCTGGACTTGTAAAAATCCCCCGCCGTTGGCAAGAAGTTTATAACCAGGGGCAAAAAGTTCGTAAAGAATTAACAATAACTTTAGGTCGTTGTCCAACAGATACGGAACTTGCGCGTCAGCTTAATGTGTCTATTCAAGAATGGTACGACAGCAAATTAGCCGCTCAAAATCGCATGGCTTTAAGTTTAGATAGCACGGTAGTACAAAATATTGATTGTGCATTAACTTTGGGTGATATTTTGCCTGATAGACAAGCTAATACCATGCAACAACAAGCTGAAGATCGAGAACAATTACACGGCGCAATGAGTCAATTAGAAGAGAACACTAGAACTGCCGTTGAATTTGTATTTCTTAAAGAACTTTCACGCAAAGAAGCCGCAAAAAGAATTGGCATTAGTCCAATGACAGTGACTAGATACTTGCAAAGAGGGAAAGAGCAATTGGTATCTTTACTTCAATCCCAAATGATGCAAACTGGCGCTTAAAAATCGGTTTTAACTTTTCAAGCAAACAATTTTAGAAAATCTGATTATGAAAAACATAGCTAATACTTTAGAACTAAATATTTCAAAATTAATGACTATAGACAAAATACATATCACTAACTTCACGCATAAATGGGTGGAAAATAAAAAAATAGCTAAAGCAGAAAATAATAGCAAATGTAAAGGTATCAAGGATGATACAAGTTCCTTACTATTAACAATGCTGGACTTGGTATGTGAAGAAAATTCTGAATTTCCATTAAACAACTCGCAATTTTACAGTGATGGAGTAGAAATATTACTAAAACAATGGGATAGCAACTGCGATACAGAAGGAAGTGAAATATACAAAAAAATCTCCTTGCAGAGTAAGCAAGATTTGCTGAGTTATATTGCTTCCAAAACCTTTGCTAGTGGTGATTACTTTTTTACACAGCAAGCCGTAGAAGAATATATTAGCGATTACATTAATAATTTACCCAATGCTACAACCAATATTCAGGAATTACAACTCAACAGCAAGGCAGTATTAAAATCTATTGAGTCCCAACATGGGGTAATTGTCCAGCAGTCAAAAGGTATTTACTCGTTTTCCGATTTGGCACTACACGAGTATTTTACAGCTAGAGAAATTGCCAATAGCTCTACTCCTCAACAATTAGAAAAATCTCTACAAAATTTAGTAGATAAATTAACAGAAAATCGCTGGCAAGAAGTATTTTTATTGTTAGCTGGGATGTTACGCAACGCTGACTATCTACTTAATTCAATCAGACACCGAGCTAATGCGTTAGTTGCTAAGGACGAAATTTTATTGCATTTCCTCAAATGGAATACCCAAAAAGCCCTTGAAATCAAAGCACCTTACAAAGCTTCAGCTTTCCGCGCCTTATCTTTAGAATTTATCCTCAACCTTGACTTTGATTTTGCCTTAGCGTTAGACAATGATTTTGCCTACGATATTGGGTTAAATACCTCTCACTTACACATTTACACTCAAGAACTAAAAAATTGTCAGTTTAGCAAGCATCAAAAGCAAGTATTAAAGCAATATTACTACGCCAATAAGCTATTGGCAGATTGTGTCAATCATTCTCGCTATGTCAGCCGCCCGGTGCGCGAAGAAATCGCCGACAATATATTAATTCCCTTTGATATGTGGCAGCAAACAAATAAGTAAAAAAACACTACTTTAAAGGGGATAAAAACATGAACTTAACAACATTAAAGTGGACTAAGAATGTAAACAAACCATAACGGTGATGATAAATACTGGGCTTATCAAGACATCGAGCCAGATTTGAAAATATTTCCATTACATTGGAAAAAAGATTGCAAAGACAATGCTTATAAGCCAAGAGAAGGTGAGCTTATACTTTTAAGACAGCGTACGAAAGTAACTCATATTGTAAAAATTCTAAATAATACTCTGTATGATAATTGCATTGGTAAGGACTTTAATATTTGCCGTCTAGTCCAAGCAGTTTGGATGGTGAATTATTGGGATACCCCTCCAGAGCAAAACATAGTGTTTGATTATGATGTCCGTCTTGAAGGAGGTAAAGTTATGCAGTTGGAAACTCCCAAGTTTAGAGAAAACTGGGATAACCGAGGAGGGTTACAAGCATTTCAAAAGCACGTTCAAAAAGTGCTTAATCTTGAGTCCAGACCGCAACCAAGTTTCCGAGAGTTAGATGAAGTTGGAGAAAGCGATCGCATATTGAATTGAGCGAAAGCAATTATGCCTGTACTTGATGAAAGCTTAACGCGATCGCAAATCAGCCATAGCCCCCTTAGTCACCGATGCGATCGCGCTATCGGTGGCTTTTGGTAAATGGTAATACTTCCCCCCCGAAGTTGCTGCCAATTCCTTGGCAAAACCTGTAGAAATAAACTTATTTTCCGTATCAATTACCAATAACTGCATCCCCAAAGCCCGAATTCTTGCCGCAATATTGAGCAACTCAGCTTTGATATCGGGCTTCTCGCCTTCAGCGAGAGGTTCGCCCAAACTGCGCGACAAAGAAATATTCCCGCGTCCATCGGTAATTGCGACAATTACCACCTGCCCAATATCGCCGCTCATTTGGGCATTAGTGCCTACTCTCACAGCCTGAGTCAAGCCGTGCGCTAGGGGAGAACCGCCACCGCAAGGCATTCGTTCTAGCCGCTTTTTGGCGGCGGAAATGGAACGAGTAGGGGGTAATAATACTTCTGCCTGTTCGCCGCGAAACGGAATCAAAGATATTTGATCGCGGTTTTCATAGGCTTCTGTTAGTAGGCGCAACACCGCACCTTTTGCTGACTGCATCCGATTTAACGCCATTGAGCCTGAAGCATCGACCACAAAAACAATTAAAGCTCCAGCTTTGCGGACTAGGCGTTTGACGCGCACATCTCCTTGTTCTACTACTACCCGCTTATTAGGTTGACGTTCGCGGCGGGCTTTTTGATAGGGAGCAGCCGCTCGTAGTGTTGCATCTACAGCAATTCGGCGCACCGTACCTTTAGGCAACATCGGCTTAATATAACGTCCGCGATCGTCGGAAAAAATTACACTCCGAGCGCCAGATTTTCCCCGCCGTTGAGCCATTTGTGCAAAATACAACACGCTGGGGTCAAGAATTACCCCTTCCGCATCAAAAACAAATTCTTCGGGAATACTAGGCTGTTCTTCCTCTTTTTGTGGTTCTTCTGGTTCTTCTTGCTCGTCTTGCTCTTGCTGGGATTCCTCTTGATTTTGGGGAGGTGGTGGCGGTGGGGGTGGCGCGTCCTCTGGGGGCGTTTGAACTGTGGTTGCTCTAGGGACGATCGCAAGTTCCACCCCTCGGCGCAAATCTTCCGCATTCACGCTGTTTCGTCCATCTATCGCCGCCGCCGCTTTAGCTACTTTAGCTGCAAATAATTCCGCTCTATGTCCTTGTACCCCCGCGCGAATTGCTTCATCAACTAAGTAAATAATTTGCTCATGGCTAATAGTGACATCTTTGAGCCATTCTCTCGCCAAAATAATTTGAGTTTTGAGATTGTCTAAGTCTTCGTCATACTGTTGCAGAAAGTCTTGAGGGGAAGCCGAGTATTGAATAACTTGGTCTACAGCTTGGACTCTTTGATCTAAACCCAGGATGGCATCAGCGCTGAGAGTAATAGCAATGCGATCGAGCAAATGCTCTCGTAAAGCACCTTCTTCGGGATTGTAAGTAGCCACAAATAAGGGTTTGCAAGGATGCTCGAAACTAATACCTTCCCGTTCGATAAAGTTGCGCCCTTCGCTTAAGACTGTTAACAACTGATTGCTAACTTGGTCGTCTAATAAATTAATTTCATCTACATACAAAACTCCCCGGTGGGCCTCGGCAAGTAATCCCGGCTGAAAAACTGATTCGCCAGTTTTTACCGACTGCTCTACATCTACCGAGCCAAGCAACCGATCTTCAGTAATACCAAGAGGAATTTGGACAAAGGGAGCCGGAATTACTTTTGTATCGAGGCTATCAATTCCTGGTTCTTCGTTGCAGATGCTCTCTATCACAACCTCAATAGGTGGCAATAAAGCATGAAGGGCGCGAGCCATCACCGATTTTGCCGTACCGCGCCTACCAGCAATGGCAATTCCCCCCAATCCTGGATCTACAGCTACTAGCAATAAAGCTAATTTTATGGCTTCTTGACCTACCACCGCCGTTAAGGGAAAAGTAGGAATTGAGAGAGAGGGCATGGTTTTTATCGTTAGTTGCTTTAGATCAGCATATCAAATTTAACTACCTCACCAAAGAGACAGCTAAAATATAAATAACTAAGCATTTTTTTTGCAGCCTCTTTTATTTTTATGTCTCTACCAATAGTCGCAATTATCGGTCGTCCCAATGTGGGCAAATCAACAATAGTAAATCGTCTGGCAGGTACGAATGCGGCTATTGTGTACGATGAACCTGGAATTACGCGCGATCGCACTTATCTCAATGCCTACTGGGGCGATCGCGATTTTGTCGTGGTCGATACTGGCGGGCTAGTATTTGATGACGATACCGAATTTTTACCCATGATCCGCGAACAAGCTGCCCTGGCACTCAAAGAAGCTAGTGCCGCCCTGTTTATCGTAGACGGTCAAGCAGGGATTTGCGCCGCCGATGAAGAAATTGCCCAATGGCTCCGCCAACAAAGCGTCCCGGTAGTTCTAGCGGTCAATAAATGCGAATCTCCTGAACTAGGTTTAACCCAAGCAGCGCAGTTTTGGGAATTAGGCTTAGGCGAACCCTTCCCAATGTCGGGAATTCATGGCAATGGTACGGGAGAATTATTAGACGCAGTAATTTCCTACTTGCCTCCTACTGACCAGCTTCCTGAAACCGAGGAAATAAAAATCGCGATTGTTGGGCGACCAAATGTAGGCAAATCTAGCTTGCTGAATGCTTTTGTTGGTGAAAATCGCGCGATCGTTAGTCCGATTTCTGGCACTACCCGCGATGCGATCGATACTTTAATCGAACGAGATGGCAAAACTTACCGTTTGATTGACACCGCAGGGATTCGCCGCAAGAAAAACGTTGAATACGGAGCCGAATTTTTTGGCATCAATCGCGCTTTTAAAGCGATTCGCCGCGCAGATGTCGTTTTGCTAGTGCTTGATGCGGAAGATGGCGTGACAGAGCAAGATCAAAAATTGGTGGCGCGGATTGAAGAAGAAGGACGCTCCTGCGTCGTCGTCGTCAACAAATGGGATGCGGTCGAGAAAGATTCTTACACAATTTACGACCACGAAAAAACTCTCAAAGAGCGCCTGTATTTTATTGAATGGGCAGAAATGATTTTTGTGAGTGCCAAAACGGGGCAGCGTGTAGAAAAAATCTTAGAATTAGCAGATACGGCAGCCACCGCTCACAAACGCCGAGTTAGTACCTCAGTAATTAATGAAGTCTTAGAAGAAGCCCTGCGCTGGCATTCTCCACCTACTAGCCGCCAAGGTCGTCAAGGCAAAATTTATTACGGGACGCAAGTTAGTACCCAGCCACCCGCGATCGCTTTATTTGTCAATGAAGCCTCGCGCTTTCACGAAAACTACAAGCGCTATATTGAAAGGCAGTTTCGCCAACAACTAGGGTTTATTGGTACTCCCATCCGCTTGTTTTGGCGCAGCAAAAAAGTCCGCGATGTCGAAAGCACTGGCAGCAATGCCAATCGTGCTACGCGCGTTTAAAAGCAATTAGCAATACTCTGGACTAAAAAAATTTTGATCGATCGTCTTTGCCCTAAAGTCGATTACGATTCGATTATGGCGCTACAAGCTAAAAGCTAAAAATGGATTTACTGCGAAATCTTCCGATTGGGCTATACCTAGAACAACCGATTACTTGGCTGCACAAACTCGATCCTAGAGTAAAGCTAATTTGGCTATTAAGTTTTTTAGCTGCACCGATTCTAGCTAGTTCGCCTTGGCGGATTGCCTTAGTATTAATGCTAATTGCTATTACTCTAAGTGCAAAAATTCCGCTTAGAGCATGGCGGCAACAAATGGGTTGGCTGTTGATGCTATCTGGTTTTGTGTTTCTTTTAGGTGCTTTTGTCCCCGACTCTTTTGATGTCAACTACCAACCCCGCTTACCATCAGTAGAGCCGACTTCTACTGCCTCCGACTACCAATATGTATTATTCCAAATAAATCGATTTACTATCACCCGGCGATCGCTTGATTTGGCAATCCGTATTAGTACAATTATATTTACCCTAATTTACAGCAGCAATCTCTACTTGCTCACAACCGCTCCCGAAGAAATTACCGCCGGGATTGAAAGCTTAATGCGCCCTTTGCGCCGCTTTAAAGTTCCAGTTACAGAAATTGCTTTGACGCTAACTTTGTCTTTACGGTTTATTCCTTTGGTTTTAGAAGAAGTCCAAAACCTGATTCGCTCTGTCAATACCCGTGCTATTAATTGGAAAAAGCTTGGTTTGAAGGGAGCAATTAGAATATGGATGTTAGTAGCCGAGCGATTGCTAGAAAACTTGCTGTTAAGAGCCGAGCAAATGGCTAATGCGATGACAGTACGGGGTTTTACCAGCCCAAATCAACATCGAGTCCAGTGGCAGCAGTTACGGCTAAAAACAATTGATGGTATTGCGATCGCTTGTTTAGTAGTATTTTGGATAGCTCGGCTACTTCCCTTGCAATTAATTGGCTACCGATAGCCCTCTTAACTTATAGAATAGCGATCGCAATTTTGTATAAATACCATTACTCAAGTATTGTTTTACGTATATTAACAAAGTTAACCGTTTATAGTTATCGCTATTTTGCAACTCAGGAGAATAAAATAATGCCTGCTTGCGGTAGGCATTTGCTGTTTTATAATCTTTCTGAAGCAGAGGTTTCCAAGCTATGGAAAGATACGCACGACCATAAGCTCGATCTTTCAAGTATTGCAAGTCAGCAGGAACAGATTGAAATGTTTTATCAATGACTTTTAATCGGTGAAATAAATGCTTGTGTAAGTTGTTAGATTTGCTTTTGAGATGCTGGCGGTAGGAAACTAAAGGCTCTCTAATTACAGCAAAAGAATATTTTGCTGCAATGCGAATCCACATATCCCAATCTTCCGCAGACAGTAAATTAGTATCAAAAACTCCAACATCTTCAAAACAACTGCGCCGGATCATCGGGACACTACCGCACAAAATTAGATTTTCCTCTATTATTTGGTTCCAGGCATTGCTCCCAGCTTCTGGCGTTTGCACAGTGGTCAAATAATTCCCTTGCTCGTCTATATTCTCAATCCAAGTATTTACTAAGCCTACATCAGGATTTGCTTCCAAACACTCTACTTGTTTCTCCAGTTTTGTTGGCTTCCATAAATCATCACTATCTAAAAAAGCTATATATTTTCCTGAAGCAAGAGCAATACCTTGGTTTCGAGCTACAGCTACACCTTGGTTAGTTTGTACTACTCCCTTTATACGTGCATCGGTTAAATTACCAACCCACTCTTGCGTTCGATCCGAGCTGCCATCGTCAATAATTATTACTTCAAAATCATTAAACGTTTGATTGAGTAGACTTTCTAAAGTCTCCGGTAAGTAAGCCATGGCATTGTACGTAGGAATAACCACTGTTACCGTCGGCATAGGTTTGCTTTTTGTTTTAATTAATGACTGTATGATACCTCGAACATTTTTATTTGCAACTAACTTTTAACATTTAGTTTTTGGCTCTTGGAGGTTTAAAATAGCAATCTCAATCTGTTTGTATAAAACGTAACTATTAAGTTGTAATTGGCTTAGGACTGAGTAATTTTTATAACTCAAATTATTGATAGTTCTTAACCGTTAGTTAATCTTTGCGCTCAATTCGCAATTCAAACAGAGGCTACCAGTAAACCTTCCTAAAAATTGTCTGCACCATACATTTATATTCCATCTTTGCCAAATCTTTATAAAAGCCCCGAAATAAGTAAAGAATCTAACATAAGCCCAAAATACCTATAAATAAGAAAAATTCTCCAAGCTAAATTACGTATGCTTAACTTAACAGCGAAAAAAAGAGGACTAAAAAATAGCTTGCTCAAATTAGTTAAAAATTAAAAAATGCTATGAGAGTTGCTTTTGTGGTAGCCAAGTTTCCAGTATTATCGGAAACATTCATATTGAATCAAATTGTAGGTTCAATTGAACGCGGGCTTACAGTTGATATTTATGCACTTGAAGGTAGTGCATACATAGATACGACTAAGGTGCATCCAGATGTAGAAAAATACAACCTCCTCTCATGTACGCACTATGTGCCTAAAATACCAAGGAATCTTTTAGTTCGCGCTCTTAAAGGTGTAGCTCTATCTCTTGGCTTTTATCAAGATCCTTTGCTGTGGTTGCGGAGTCTCAATGCGATCGCTTATGGTTCTCAAGCAATGTCTTTGCGACTGCTATACCAAGCCAAATTTTTAGTAGGCAAAAAACCCTACGACATTATTCATTGTCAGTTTGGCACTATCGCCCTGGCGATGATGGTACTACGCGACCTCGATGCGATTCAAGGTAAGTTAGTTACATCCTTTCGGGGCTATGACATCAGTGAAGTTATCCAACAACAAGGAGAAGAAGTTTATGACGAACTATTTGCAACTGGAGATTTTTTCCTGGCAAACTGTGATTACTTCAAAAATCGATTGCTAAAACTTGGTTGCGATCAAAGCAAGACATTTGTATTGGGGTCGGGTATAGACTGTAGTAAATTTACTTTTAGTCCTCGCACTTTCCCTGCGGACGGTGTAGTGAGAATTGCCACTACTGGTCGCTTGATAGAGAAAAAGGGTATAGAATACTGCATCCGTGCCGTTGCCAAACTTGCTAAAACTAACAAAAACGCGAAGTCTGTCGGGATGAATAATTCATCCGACGAGCTTCGCATTGAATACAACATCATTGGCGATGGTCCCTTAAAAGCACAATTGCAACTATTGATAGATGAATTAGGGGTAGGCGATCGAGTGAAAATTTTAGGATGGAAAAAACAGCAAGAGATCGTTGAAATTCTCGCTCAATCTTCTATTTTTATGGCGACAAGCGTTACAGCTTCTGACGGGAATCAAGATGCTCCTGTTAATACGTTGAAAGAAGCAATGGCAATGGGAATGCCTGTAATTGGCACTTTGCACGGTGGCATTCCCGAACTTATTGAAGATGGTGTTTCAGGTTTTTTAGTTCCAGAAAGAGATGTAGATGCACTAGCATATAAACTATCTTGGCTAATAGAACACCCACAAAGTTGGCTAAGTATGGGTCAAGCAGGTCGTGCTTATGTAGAGAAACACTATGATGCCAATCAGCTTAACGATCGTTTAGTAGAAGTTTATGAACAAGTTATGGCTGAAGATGCTAATAAACTAAGCACAAATCTTAGGTTCGCTTAACCAAAAGCAAGTTTATAGCTAAAACTTGAACAGTCAGATTTTTAGTAACAACTGCTAATAACCTCGTAAAGCAGCTTCATTTAAATTCACCAGGAGAAAGTAATGAAGAATTCGCAATTGACAGATTATCAAGTTACTATCGTTGTCTCGCCTAGAGAGCGTTTTAACCATACTCGCCAGTCTCTTGAAAGTATCTACGAACATACAAAGTTTCCCTTTGAACTCATTTATATAGATGGTGGTTCGCCAGAAAACATCAAAAGCTATTTGCAGCAAGCAGCAAGCGAGAAAGGGTTTGAATTAATTAGAACAGATTACTACCTCTCACCCAATCAAGCCCGTAACATTGGTTTATCCAAGGTAAATAGTAAGTATGTTGTCTTCGTAGATAACGATGTAGAGATGACACCAGGCTGGTTGAAAAAACTTGTAGATTGTGCGGAAGAAACAGGCGCTACAGTAGTTAGTCCATTAATTTGTCAAGGTACACCAGTGCATGAAATAGTCCACTGTGCTGGAGGAGAATCAGGGGTACTGGTAGAAAATAAAGATGGTAATGTTCGGCGGCGGATTCTAGAGAAAATCTACAAACAAGGTCGGTCGGTTACAGACGTGCGCGACGGCTTGAAGCGAGAGCAAACTGGGCTTGCAGAATTTCATTGTATGTTAGTTCGTACTAGCATATTTGAGCAGATTGGTCAGCTAGATGAAGGTATGCTCAATACCAAAGAACACGTAGACTTTTGCATGACAGTAGTAGCGGCAGGTGGGACGGTTTACTTAGAACCAGATTCAATCATCACTTATGTACCGGGACCTCCTTTAGAGATGTCTGACATGGCTTATTATATGTTGCGTTGGAGCGATGCCTGGGAACTATCTAGTTTGCAGCACTTGCGTGCCAAGTGGGATCTCACCGAAGACGATTACTTCAAAAATAAGTACAAGCGCTTGGGATGGCGACGACACATGACTCTAATTGAACCTTGGATAAATCGCCTTTCCTTTGGAAAAAGCAATTCGCTGTGGAAAAGAGTTATCCGTAAAATCTTTGTTACTGGCGACAAAACTGCAAATAAGTACATTACTAAATACTACGAGCGCAACAACTCTAAGTTCCAGCCAGTACAGGCTGGAACTCAACCGCAGTAGGCTACAACAACATCATCCCGGAGTTAAAGACAAAGCCAAGTCGTCCAGATTTTACCTACCTTAATACAACATACTTCTTGCAAAAGTATGTCGGTACTTATAAAAGAGCTTGTTGCGCTAAGGCAAGTTCGTAATTGTAAAGTCCAGCTATCAAGTTTGTTTCGTAAACCAAAACGACGACGATTGCGATAGTAAAAGAAGCAATGGCGATGGGAATGCCTGTAATTGGCACTCTGCACGGTGGCATTCCCGAACTTATTGAAGATGGTGTTTCAGGTTTGTTAGTTCCAGAAAGAGATGTAGATGGTTTAGCCGAGAGATTATCTTGACTGATAGGAAATCCTGCTGATTGGATAAGTATGGGTCAAGCAGGTCGTGCTTATGTAGAAAAGCACTACGATATCAATCAGCTTAATGATCGCTTAATAGAGATTTATCAACAGATCGCAACGGACAATGTTAGTGCAAACAGAGAAATGAACTACAAACAACTTGCAAATTCTAAAAATATTTAACTAAAACGGACAGACTTACTAGCTAAATTTTTAAAAAGTGAATTTTTGTACTAACTTGTCAAGCTAATTGCGTTTAATTTTATCAGGAGAAAGTAGTGGAGAATTCGCGAATGATAGAGCCTCAAGTTACAATTGTTGTCTCGCCAAGAGAGCGTTTTAACAGTACTGCTCAATCTCTGGAGAGCATCTACAAGCATACACAGTTTCCTTTTGAACTTATTTATGTAGATGGTGGTTCGCCAAAAAATATCAAAAGTTATTTGGAACAAGCCGCGCGTGAAAAAGGATTTGAATTAATTAGAACAAATTACTACCTGTCGAACAATCAAGCTCGTAATATTGGTCTAGCTAAGGTAAATAGCAAGTATGTCGTCTTTATCGATAACGACGTAGTAGTTGCGCCAGGGTGGTTAAAAAAACTGGTAGAGTGTGCAGAAGAAACAAGCGCTACAGTAGTCAGCCCATTAATTTGCCAAGGGACACCTCTCCATGAAATAGTCCACTATGCTGGCGGAGAATCCACTTTAGTAATAGAAAACAAAGATGGTAGCGTCAGACGGCGGATTTTGGAAAAAATTTACAAACAAGGTCAATTGGTTGCAGAGGTGCGTGATGGACTAAAACGCGGAGAAACAAGGCTGGTAGAGTTGCATTGCGTGTTTGTCCGTACAAGTATATTTGCTAAAATCGGTCAGCTAGATGAAGGTATGTTGAATACTAAAGAACACGTAGACTTCTACATGACAGTAGTAGAAGCGGGTGGAACAGTTTACTTGGAACCAGATTCCCTAGTCACGTTCTTGGGCGGCGTAATAGAAGCCGCGCTCAACGAAAGGGCGATACACAAGAGAAAAGTTCACTTAGAATCAGATTCTCTAGTAACTTACGCACCAGTACCTCTGTTAGAGTTTTCTAGTGTGGCTTATTATATGTTGCGTTGGAGCGATGCTTGGGAACTAGCCAGTTTGCAGCACTTGCGTACCAAATGGAATCTCATGGAAGACGAGTACTTCACAAAAAAGTACAATAATCTAGGATGGCGACGACACAAGACGCTGATCGAGCCGTATATAAACCGCTTTTTATTGGGAAAAAATATTTCTTTATGGAGAAGAATTGTCCGTAAAACCCTTGTCATCGCCGACAAAATTGTTAATAAACACATTACCAACAATTACAATCAAAACAAGCCTAAGCAGCAGCCAGCCCAGACTGTGAGCCAATTGCGAGAGTATGCGGCAACAACATCATCCCAGAGTTAAAGACAAAGCTGGGTCATCAAGATTTTACCTACCTTAATACATTGAAAAAGCTTGAGACACGCAATTCCAACACTATGTGTCTCAAACCTTTTTTGGCTAATGTTGTAACCTTGCTATCAGTCGATGTTTCTTCAGAAAATTATGTATTGATAGTTTACAAAGTGCCGATCGCTGAAGCAACAGGCAATATTTGTGAATGTAAATCACGCCAGTACAACATAAACTATGAACTCAACAAGTTTATTTTCTAACCGAGCAACAAACTACGTCAAGTACCGTCCAAGCTATCCCTATACGGCAATTGAAGCCATTTTAAAAGGGCTAGGCGCATCGCTAACAGCAGCAGATATTGGTGCTGGCACAGGCATTGCCTCGCGCCTTTTGGCTGAACGTGGAGTAAAGGTTGTTGCTATTGAACCCAATGGCTCGATGAGGATGGCTGCGGACCCTCACCCGTTAATAGAATATCGTGATGCTACCGCCGAACAAACCAATCTATCTGATGCCTCCGTTGACTTAGTTACTTGCTTTCAGGCTTTTCATTGGTTCCAGCCAATACCAACTTTAAAAGAGTTCCATCGCATTTTGAAACCGTCAGGGCGATTAGCTTTGATCTGGAATGAATGGGTTGCCAAAAACGATGTTCTTGCAGAATTTAACAGCATTGTTTCTCAAGCTTTACCAAATAATGCGCCGAGGGAAAAGCAAAGCGGTGCAATGAACCCGTTGTGGTCGAGTCCAGATTTTAGGCACATCCGTCGTCATAAGTTTATGCACAAGCACGAGCTAGATTTGACTGGGCTTGTAGGGTACGCCCAAAGTAAATCTTTTGTTCCTCAAGAAGGAACCGTACATCAGGAACTGCTCTCAAATTTGCAGAAGCTACACGCTCGATGGGCAGACGATCGCGGCATAGTCAGTTTACCCTACTGCACTACCATTTATACTGCTTGCCCCCACACTTCCAAACTTAACTTGCCGATGATGCCACCTTGGTTTGTGGGCAAATGGCGAAAATTGAATCAAAAAGCACTTGATTTGCTCAAAGCTTAATAGAAAAATATTTTGCAAGCGATCGCCATGTAAAATCAAAGCTTGCAGTTATTGGCTCGGCTAATGACTGCAAGCTATTTGAATAGATTTAGATGAAAAATTGATGCAACAAAGTTGGTACTGGAAGTCACTACCATTAGAAAATCGTACGGGCGCGGAGATTTTTGCAGCTTTGTTTGGTCATGCCGAGATTTGTACGCTCTTAGAAAGCCCTCTACCGACAAAAGGCGATCGTACTTCCCTTGCTAGATATTCGATTTGTGCCGGATCTCCGCGCCTAGTTGATGGATGTCTGCAAATGTGGACACCACCAATTGGCAAGATTTTTGCCCTTCTTGACGAACTCCTCAACCAACCATCTGTAGAAAAAAACCTCAATTACTGCCCCAAGGAGCTACCTTTTACTGGCGGTTGGTTGGGTTGGCTGGGGTACGATGCCGCCTGGGGAATCGAAAAATTGCCCTGGCTTAGAGCCGATAGTTTGCCGTTTCCGGTTGCCTTTTGGTATCAACCAGAAAGTTTTGCTGTGTTAGACCATTACGAACAAATTCTCTGGTTAGCCGCCGCAAATATTAGTCAACTAGATACCCTTGCAAACCAACTAACATCATCCCTTACTCCCCCAGTTCCTTTTGCCTCAGAGACATCTCCAGTCTTTTTCCTCACAGAGCAAAGTGACTACGAAGCTGCCGTTAGACGTGCCAAAAAATATATTCAAGCTGGCGATATTTTTCAGGCTAATCTATCGGTAAGATTTGGCACTCAAACTACTACCGATGCCTGGGAAATTTACCGCACCTTGCAGCAAATTAATCCTTCACCTTTTGCAAGCTTCTGGCAGACACCTTGGGGGAAAGTAATTAGCTGCTCTCCCGAACGACTGGTACAACTGCATAATGGCATTGCTCAAACAAGACCCATTGCCGGAACGCGATCGCGCGGAGCGACTTTAGAACAAGATAACAGGCTGGCTCAAGAGATGATGGCAAGTCTCAAAGAACAATCCGAACATATTATGCTAGTAGATCTTGAACGCAACGATTTAGGGCGAGTGTGTCAGTGGGGATCGGTCAAAGTTGATGAATTACTCACCATAGAACGCTACAGTCATGTCATGCACTTGGTAAGTAATATAAGCGGAGTTTTGCAACCCCAATCCGCGATCGCGCTAATTCGTGCTATGTTTCCTGGCGGGACAATCTCCGGTTGTCCCAAAGTTCGTTGTATGGAAATTATTGAAGAACTAGAACCCTTGCGTCGCAGCTTATTTTATGGTTCCTGCGGTTATCTTGATTGGCGAGGAAACTTAGACTTAAATATTTTGATTCGCACTTTACTCGTAACTCCAAATAGCCGCACTAACTCGGTATGGGGTCAAGTAGGAGCCGGAATCGTCGCCGATAGCGATCCCGAAGCTGAATGGTACGAATCTCTGCAAAAAGCCCAAGCCCAGATTGCAGCTTTATGTATTTAGATCCAATCCCTCTACTGGGTAAAAAAAATTTCAACTACTTTTTGCACCCAAAGCAAGCTATTATCGGCATAATCTGCCTAATTCTTTGGAAAGTTGGTGTTACCTGCGTCAAGATTTGATGAACACAGAAAACTATATAAATCATCCAACCTTTGGTTTACTTTCTAGAATTTGCGTACTCGAACAACACCAAGAGTTATTTACTACCCTCTATGCCCAGCGCTTGTTTTTTTTAGTTACCCACGAACCGTCCGGAGGGGGCATGAAATTTGAATCTGTCAGCCGATCGCAAGCTCGGTTATTTCTAGAAAATCGTTTGCGCCTATTGCGCCGAAGCGGGCAGTATGAAGAGTACGAACAACTACAAAAAATTCTGCAAAGCACTTTCCAATGAGTCTGATTATTGCCGAACGGATTAATCAAATTCGTCAAAATTTTCCGCCTGATGCTGTCAAGCTGATTGCTGTTAGCAAACAAGTGCCTGTAGATGCAATGCGCGAAGCTTACGCTGCGGGAATTCGGGATTTTGGCGAAAGTCGCGTCCAAGAAGCGCAAGCAAAGCAATTGCAATTAGCAGATTTGACCGATATTACCTGGCATTTTATTGGCAGATTGCAAAGTAATAAAGCTAAAAAAGCTTTGGAGTTGTTTCAGTGGATTCACTCGGTAGACAGCTTAAAATTAGCACAACAATTAAATAAACTTGCGGAAGAAATCAATCGCAAACCTCAAGTGTGCCTGCAAGTAAAAATAGAGAGCGATCCGCAAAAAACAGGCTGGACTGTACCTCAGCTATGGGCAGATTTACCCCATTTAGATCGGTGTCACAATTTACAAATTTGTGGGTTAATGACAATTCCGCCCTTGGGATTGGATGAGGGTCAAATAAAAAGCGTGTTTGACCGCACTCGCACCTTGCTTAAGGAAATTCAAGCCCAAAATTGGGCTTCTTTGCAACAAATGCAGCAATTGTCTATGGGAATGTCTGACGACTATACAAGCGCGATCGCCTCCGGTTCAACCATGGTGCGTTTAGGCAGAATTTTGTTTGGAGAACGAGTAGTCAAACAAGATTTATAAGTGCAAAGGTTGCGTTAATTACTAACATGGGTTATTAATCTTATAAATTCATAAACTGCCAAAAAGGCATTGCTCGGCAAGAATTTATAGTGCATTTTTAGGCTTGTCCTATTGCACTTGATAAAAGTTGCTTTTACAAGTTAACTAAAGGTGTAAATCGTCAGGAGGAAAGTAAACAGTGAACAATATTTTTTCAAAGTTGCGAGAATTTGTGGGTCTAAACGACCCAATTGAGTACGAATACGACGAATATGAAGATAATGGTAATGGCGATGGCTACCGCACCACATACCAGCAAGAGCAAATTCAATCTATGCCAGAAGAAGAACGCAGCCAACGTCGCCGGATGCGTGAAAGAATTTCCGTTGCGCCAGACAACGCCGAGATGGGTACACCACTAAATAATGTGATTGGTATGCCAGGAACAAATAATAGCACCTATGAAGTAATAGTAATGGAACCGAGATCGTTTGAAGAAATGCCCCAGGCAATTCAAGCCCTGCGCGATCGCAAATCGGTAGTCCTTAATCTCACCATGCTAGATCCCGATCAAGCCCAAAGAGCCGTAGATTTCGTTGCAGGTGGAACTTATGCCATAGACGGTCATCAAGAGCGGGTAGGGGACAGTATCTTTTTGTTCACGCCCCTCTGCGTTCAAGTTACAACTCAGTCTGGCAGCGTTCATGAAGTCGTGCAAGCTCAAGTCCGCGCCGGACGCAGTACAACCCCAACCGCCGCTTGGACACCCGAATCTACGCGCATAGCCCAATCTAGCTAATAGTTGTTAAATGTTTATATAAGGGGCAATAATTCCCGTAAGCTAGGGTTGCTCCTGTCAAAAACAGGGGAAAATAACAACTGCTCGTAAAAGGATAATTCCGTTGCTCGAACGCAAGCTTGGTTTAATAGGTGGCGGGGTAATGGGCGAAGCGCTGTTATCCCGCTTAATAGTCGCACAAATCTATCAACCCCAAGAAGTGATAGTCAGCGAAGCCAATGAGCAGCGCCGTCACTATTTAGCTAACCAGTACGGCGTACAAGTAACTACTGCCGACAATCAAGGGTTAGCCGATCGCGCCTCAGCGATTTTGCTGGCGATTAAACCCCAAATATTTGCAGAAGTTGCAAGTTTGCTCAACCAATCTTTGACTAAAAACGGCTCAAAACCATTAATAATTTCGATTTTGGCAGGGGTGAAGTTGAGTCAATTAGAGTCCGCCTTTCCCCAAATGCCTGTAATTAGAGCAATGCCCAATACCCCAGCTACGGTAGGCGCAGGCATCACCGCCTTGTCTCTAGGTACTCATACAAGCGATGAAGATCGCCAAAACGCCAGTCAAATATTTGCCGCCGTCGGCGCTGTGGTAGAAGTTCCTGAAAACTTAATGGACGCAGTAACTGGATTATCAGGATCGGGTCCAGCTTATGTCGCAATGATAGTGGAAGCCTTAGCCGATGGTGGGGTAAAAGTTGGCTTGCCAAGAGAAATTGCGATGCAACTAGCCCTTGCAACCATCAAAGGTACAGTAGAGTTATTACAAGCAACAAAAATTCACCCCGCCGAACTAAAAGATCGAGTTACAAGCCCTGGGGGAACTACCATTGCTGGCGTAGCTGAGTTAGAACGAGGTGGGCTGCGCTCGGCTTTGATTCAAGCGGTGCAATTAGCCACAGCGCGATCGCAAGAATTAGGCAAATAAACTCCGGTCTTGCCGTCAAAATATTTAATTAATAATTTGCCCTACAATCAATGTAGACCAAGTATTGATAGACCAAAAAGTTGGCAATGCCGATCTGCCTTCAATATATATTGCCTCTCGCCTAACTAAAAGTGGACGTTTCCCAAATATTTCCCGAACTAGATTTAAAAAATATATTTCCGTTTGAACTAGACGAATTTCAAATTCAAGCGATCGCGGCTTTAAACGAAGACAAGTCAGTAGTGGTGTGCGCGCCCACAGGTTCGGGCAAAACATTAATTGGAGAATACGCTATTTATCGCGCCCTCAGCCGGGGACGGCGAGTATTTTATACTACACCTCTTAAAGCACTATCTAATCAGAAATTGCGCGATTTTCGGAACGCATTTGGAGCAGACAAAGTAGGACTATTGACGGGAGATGTTTCGATTAACCGGGAAGCGCCAATCTTAGTAATGACTACAGAAATCTTCCGCAATATGCTTTACGGCACTCCCATCGGTGAAGTTGGCACGTCGATGCAGGGCGTAGAAGCCGTAGTATTGGACGAATGCCACTACATGAACGATCGCCAACGCGGTACGGTGTGGGAAGAATCAATTATTTACTGCCCTAGAGAAATTCAATTAGTTGCTCTTTCTGCCACCGTTGCCAACAGCGACCAACTTACCGACTGGATTAATACGGTTCACGGACCTACTCAACTAATTTACTCAGACTTCCGCCCTGTACCTTTAGAGTTCAAGTTTTGCAATCTCAAAGGTTTATTTCCTCTCCTTGAAGGCGGCAAAATTAATCCTCGTCTCCGACCAAAACGAGGTAGCATTGACGCTCAAAAGGCTAAAGATGCTAGACGCAACGGTGCAAGACCTGAAGCACCAAGTATAATTTACCTACTCAATCAACTAAATTCTAGGGATATGCTCCCAGCTATTTACTTTATTTTCAGCCGTAGAGGTTGCGATAAAGCCGTAGAAGATCTGGGAACGCTGACATTAGTTAATTCCTCCGAAGCAGCACAGTTGAAGTGGCAAATTGATGAATTTTTACAGCGCAATCCGGATGCAGGGCGTTCTGGACAAGTTCAGCCCTTATATCGTGGCATTGCAGCTCACCATGCGGGAATATTACCAGCATGGAAGGGGTTAGTCGAAGAACTATTCCAACAAGGACTAATCAAAGTTGTATTTGCAACGGAAACCTTGGCAGCAGGAATAAATATGCCTGCTCGAACCACAGTAATTTCTAGTTTATCCAAACGCACCGATCGCGGACATCGGTTATTAAACGCTTCCGAGTTTCTGCAAATGGCAGGTAGGGCAGGGAGAAGGGGCATGGATAAGCGCGGCTATGTCGTCACTGCGCAAACACCCTTTGAAGGGGCAAAAGAAGCCGCCTACTTGGCTACAGCTAAAGCCGACCCCTTAGTTAGTCAGTTTACGCCCACCTATGGCATGGTACTGAACTTACTACAAACTCACACCCTCGAAGAAGCAAAGGAACTGGTAGAACGCAGCTTTGGGCAATATATCTCCAATTTGTACTTAAAACCCCGATACGAAGAACTTGCCCTTGTTCAAGCACAACTGGCTCAAGTTCAACAGCAGCTTGCATCAGTAGATCCGATGCAGTTGCAAAACTATGAAAAGTTGCGGCAACGGCTAAAAGTTGAAGCCCAGCTATTAAAAACTTTACAAGAGCAAGCCGCCGATGACCGGATAGAGCAACTAAGTTTAACGATTAGCTTCGCCATGACTGGCACTCTCCTCAGCTTGAAGGGCAAAAATGTCGCCACTTCCGTACCTCTAACCGCCGTGCTAGTCGCCAAAACCCCAGGAGCGGGACAAGCACCCTACCTAGTGTGTTTAGGGGCAGACAATCGCTGGTATGTAGTTACAACTAGCGATGTTGTAGATTTGCACGCCGAGTTGCCACCAGTAGAAATTTCTAGCGATCTTTTGCCTCCTGTAGAAATGCCGATCAAACCCGGACAATCTCGCCGAGGAAACCAAGAATCTCAACTGGTAGCGGCTTTAATTCCTAATTCGGCAGCTATTATTCACACTGCGCCCGAAGTTTTAGCTCAACAACAGCGTGTTGCAGCAGTAACAGCACAAATTGAGACTCATCCCTTACACGAACTAGGTAATCCAGCAACACTTTTCAAACGTCGCAATAAAGCAATCGAACTAGAAACTGACCTTGCTATCCGGCAAGCAGAATTAGAAAAAACCTCCCAGCGTCACTGGGAAGAATTTTTACATCTGATCGAAATTTTGCAGCGATTTGGTTGTTTGCAAGACTTAGTACCTACAGATTTAGGTCAGATTGCCGCCGCAATTCGCGGCGACAATGAATTATGGATCGCTCTTGCTTTAGCTAGTGGCGAATTTGATGAATTAGATCCCCACTGTTTGGCGGCGGCGGTAGCAGCTATCGTTACCGAAACCCCCCGTCCCGATACCTGGGTGCGTTATACCTTGTCTATTCCCGTAGAAGAAGCCCTAGCAGGCTTGCGCTCTACTCGTCGGAATCTATTTCAATTGCAACGCCGTTACAATATCGCTTTACCAATTTGGTTAGAGTACGATTTAGTTGCTCTACTAGAAAATTGGGCGCTGGGGGTAGATTGGGTTGAACTATGCAGCCACACAAGTTTAGATGAGGGTGATGTGGTGCGCCTCTTGCGCCGCACTTTAGATTTGCTGTCGCAGATCCCTTACGTCCCCCACTTGCCAACCTCTTTACAACGCAATGCTTATCGCGCCGTGCAGTTAATAGACCGCTTTCCTGTGAATGAAACGGTTTAGTAAAGCAGAATTGACGGCAACGATATTTGGCTCAATTGAGATAAATGTATTGTAGGATACGGAATTGCAGTTAAAGATATTGATGCAATGAGATTCACTGCACTCAATTGATAGATGTAAAAGGTTAGATTAAGTGGTGAAGAAAATACTGATTACGGCAGCGATCGCCCTAATGCTGCTAGGCTCCGCTTTAATGTCTCCAGCCTTGGCTGCCCCCTTTGATGCTCAAGCGGCGGTGACAACTGCTCAGACGGCGGCGGATACAGGGTTTATGTTGATTTGCTCTGCCCTAGTATTGTTGATGACCCCAGGGTTGGCTTTTTTCTATGGCGGGTTTGTCCGCGATCGCAATATTTTAAATACGCTGATGATGAGCTTCTTGCTCATGGGTATAGTCGGAGTTACCTGGGTTCTTTGGGGTTATAGTCTGTCTTTTGCTCCAGGGTTGCCTTTTATTGGTGGCTTGCAATGGTTTGGTCTTAACGGTGTTAGTCATGTAGATACAACAGGCTATCTACCCAACTTTGCTTACGAAAACGCACTCAAAGCTGCTGACCTAAACTATAGCAACGTAGAGTCATACGCCTCAACCATCCCTCACCAAACATTCATGATCTATCAAGCAATGTTTGCAATTATTACTCCAGCCCTAATTTCTGGAGCAATTGTCGAGCGAGTCAGCTTCCGGGCTTACGCCCTATTTGTGCTAATTTGGTCAACTTTTATCTATTGTCCTCTAGCGCACATGGTCTGGGCAAAAGGTGGGTTTTTGGGCTTGTACGGCGGCATTGGCGCTCTAGATTTTGCGGGCGGTACAGTAGTCCACATTAGCTCTGGGGTTTCGGCTCTAGTCGCGGCGATGGTAATTGGTCCGCGCAAAACCTATCCGACTCAGTTAGCGTCTCCTCACAACGTACCTTTTATCTTGCTAGGTGCGGGTTTGCTGTGGTTTGGTTGGTTTGGCTTTAATGCTGGTAGTGCTTTTGCTTCCGGGAGCTTGGCTACTGTTGCTTTTGTAGCTACCAATACGGCGGCGGCGGCGGGGGCTTTGACTTGGTTAATTTTAGAAAAAATTTTACGCGGCAAACCAACGGCTGTAGGGGTGGCGACTGGTGCAGTTGCTGGTTTAGTCGGCATTACACCCGCCGCCGGATTTGTGACCCCTCTAGCTGCCATATTAATTGGTAGCATTACGGCGGTGTGCTGCTTTTTTGCCATTAGTGTCAAGCATAAATTCCAAATTGATGACTCTTTAGATACTTTTCCCGTGCATGGTGTGGGCGGTACTGTAGGAGCAATTTTAACCGGAATTTTTGCTACCGTTGAAGTCAATGAGCTTGGTAAAGATGGGCTACTGCGCGGTAATTTCAATCAACTAGGAATTCAAATAGCAGCGATCGCTGTTGCCTATATTTTTGCTGGCGTTGGTACGTTTGTAATTCTCAAAATCCTTGATGCCACTGTCGGTTTGCGGATCTCCGCCGAGGAGGAATATCAAGGTATGGATATCCACGAACACGGCGAAGAAGGCTATGGAGAAGAATTTGCTGGTGGCATAAATATCAAGCAAAATTCTTAGCCTCTGCGCACAATAGACTTCTGACAAAATGCTTATAAGTTTACTTGAGTTCTTAAGTTGGGCAGATCGGTGAGCGAGTTAAAGCGTAAACCGACATGATTTGCTGTAAAGCTCGAACAAAACTTTGCTTGTTTTGAGATTATTGCTGAAATTATTTAGTTATGGAAAGAGCGAACCTGCCCGTAAGCTTGTAAGTTTATGGGCAGGTTTTTAAGTTGAGCCACTAACAGAAAGAGCCTCACCCAAAACGTTCCGCTATTGCCTAGTATGACTTGCTAGATAAATCTCCCGGTCGCTTGGTTATATTCCCATGAGTATCAGTTTCATAAAGCCCAGTAGCATCGGCTTCTTTGAGGAACCCACTGTATGCTTCCATGCCATGTTCGCTAATATCCAAGCCTTGAAATTCTTCTTCCGCAGTCACGCGAATACCCAAGGTAGCC
Source organism: Aliterella sp. E5.1 (assembly GCF_057473825.1). Classification (NCBI taxonomy): domain Bacteria; kingdom Bacillati; phylum Cyanobacteriota; class Cyanophyceae; order Chroococcidiopsidales; family Aliterellaceae; genus Aliterella; species Aliterella sp. E5.1. The sequence goes on along the minus strand of NZ_JBYCCV010000001.1, from coordinate 21,534 downwards.
TTGAGTGCCAACCAGAAAATTGTACTTAGGAGAACAGTAAAGCCGCCTACCGAGACAATACCGATAACTTGCGACCAAACTTGCTGAAAACCACCACCCAATAGTAAGCCCCTGATTGGTCCTAAACCTTCTCCATATAGATTCAAAGCCCCAGCAGGTCCTTCGGCAAATAAACCTACCGCCAGGGTTCCCCAAATGCCACAAACTAAGTGAACGGAGGTTGCACCTACAGGGTCGTCAATTTTGATTCTGTCAAAGAAGGTAACAGAAAAGACGACAATTACTCCCGCGATCGCCCCAATTACTGCTGCCCAATGCAAGCTAACAAAAGCACAACTTGCTGTAATCCCGACTAAGCCTGCCAAGATCCCATTGATAATCATCGACAAGTCAGGCTTGCCAAGATATAACCAAGCTGTGACTGTAGCAGCAATACCACCTAAAGATCCTGCTAAGTTCGTTGTTAAAGCAATATGGGCAATACTTGGATTTACGGACATTGTTGAACCAGGATTAAACCCAAACCATCCTAGCCAAAGGATCAAAGCGCCCAAAGTGGCAATGCTCATATTATGTCCTGGCATTGCTACCGACTCTCTATTTTGATATTTGCCTAAGCGAGGTCCTAATAAGGCTGCACCCATCAAAGCTGCCCAACCACCAACGGCGTGAACCACCGTCGATCCGGCAAAGTCCCAAAATCCAGCTTTTGCTAGCCAGCCACCACCCCAAATCCAATGTCCTGTAATTGGGTAGGCAATACCGACAAGTAAAAGACTAAAGATTAAAAAGCAAACAAGTTTAATGCGTTCGGCAACAGCGCCAGAAACAATTGTTGCGGCAGTTCCGGCAAACACTAACTGAAATAAAAACTTTGCTCCTAGGGGTACGCCTGTCCAATTTAGAGCGCTAAAAACACCTTGATAGGCATCTCCAGTAGCGGGGCTGTTGTCCGCTCCACTTAAGAACCAGCCATTGGTACCAAAGAATGGATTGCCATCACCGAACATTAAGCCAAAACCAATCGCCCAAAATGCTACGGTAGATAGCGCAAATACGATCAAATTTTTCGCCAGAACGTTAACGGCGTTTTTCTGACGGCAGAACCCAGTTTCTAGCATACAGAAACCAGCATTCATAAAAAATACCAAAAAGGCAGCGATCGACACCCACAATGTGTCTATCCCTACCCTCAAGCTTTGCAAGTCTTGCGTTACCTTGTCAGTAGTTGCAGGCGGTGCCTCTTGGGCAACTGCTGCGTAACCCCATACCAGCACAATCAAGATTGCTAGAGGAATGCAGGCTTGCCAACTAGGAGTTAATTGTTTAATTGCCCGCTCTAACTGAGCTAAAATCGGGATACCTTTGTTAAAGCGCGACTTTGAATACCCGTATGGTCGCCTTTTCTTGTTTTTCAACTTGTGCTTGTGCGTGAGTCTTACCTTCATCCGTCGCAACGATCCTTACTTAAATTAGTAAATACTTAATAAGCTGGTAAAATCTTAACTTCTAACAACATCGAGCTTTAGCCCTCGAAAAAGTCACCCAAGGGCAATAGATAAGCCTAAAGTAACTTGTCCTTTGACTAAAACTAAAATGTGTTGTTAACACCTTTTGAGTAGTTAATCTTGTATCAAGAAAAGCATAATTTCTGTATAAAAGATTACAAATATTTGAATGCGATCGCGAAACGGAGGTATTTGATAAATTTATGCTTTAGTTGTTTGCAAATAATCCAGTATTTACACTTAATCTCTCGTCAACAAATAAATTATGTCACCGAAAATATACTGTTTTCGATCTAAATAATCTGCAATAGCTTAGATATGGAAAGCAAGTTAGCCGTTGCCTGAATAAAATTATTCAGGCAATTTTTTATGTACATTCGCTATTTGGGTTAAAAGGTAAGTTTTGATTAATTGCCTCAATTTCTTTGTGTTCCATCAGGTTTACCTCTTTGATATAAGGCAATAATATTTGAGTCAATCGGCGATTGTAGAAGCGGTGCAAACTGTGATTGGGGCTTGCCGGAAAACCTCGCCGTTTTTTGTGTCTGCCACCCGCACCGGGGTCAAAAGTTTGAATTTTTCGACTAATTGCCCACTCGATCGGCGCGTAATAGCAAGCATCAAAGTGCAAGCAATCAATATCTTGAAAACTACCCCAGTAGCGTCCGTAAAGGCGATCGCCTTTAGTCAAGCAAAAAGACATTCCCATCGGTTGGCGCTTATCCAACTGGTTATAAGCGGCTACAAATACCACCCGATGTCGATAATTGGCGTGTAGCTGCTCAAAAAATCCCTTAGTTAAATACTTACTTCCCCACCAGCCAAACTTGTCGCAAGTATCGGCGTAAAAGCTATACATGAGCGGAAACAAGGACTTAGGGATTTCATCGCCCGTTAATACTTGCAACTGCAAACCAGCTTTTTCGACAACTTTGCGTTCGCGCTTGATATTGCGGCGCTGATTGGCGTTGAACATTTTCAAATAATCATCAAAGGTTTGAAATTCTTGATTTTGCCAAATCGAGCTATGGTGCAGCCAAGCCGTAAAACCATGCCGCTCTAATACAGGTTTCCATTGGGGATCGACATAGAGAAAATGACAGCCTGAAATGCCTTGGCGATCGCAAAAGTAATCGATCGCCCCCACCATCAACCCGGTAATCTCGTCCTCATCTTCTCCCGGCGCAATCAAAAATCGATAGCCTTCAGCAGGCGTAAAGGGCGACATTCCGAGTAATTTTGGGTAATACTCCACCCCAATGCGTTGCGATACTTCTGCCCACTGTTGGTCAAAAATAAATTCGCCGTAGCTATGCCCCTTAAGGTACATAGGTGCTGCGGCGATTAATTGGCGATCGCGCCAAATAGTTAAATGATTCGGCAACCAACCAGCCTGCGGTATGGCACTCCCAGAGCTTTCTAAATTATTTAACCATTCCCACTCTAAAAAAGGCGTTTTGAGAGGCATAGCGAGGGCATCCCACGCCGCTTGTGGGACTTCCGCAATCTTGTTAATCCAAGCAACTTTATAACTAGGCTGAATCGATTTGACCATACAAAAAATCTATGACAGCAAGGCTACTTCTACAGCGTACTCAAATCGTCCCCGCGTTGGCGGCGATAATGCAAAAAAACTTCCGAAGCAATTACTTTTGCTGATAATAGTTTTAAGCGCGGTGCAACGGCTTCAGTAAATCCTTTCCCGTCTACAGGACTGGGTGCATTAATGCCCCCTAGAAGCAACGGACAAACCGTTAGCCACAATTCATCAATCAAGTCGGCAGCCAACATCGCAGCTACCACCTCACCACCACCCAATACTGCCAAACGCTTTAAACCCATTGCAGATAGTTGTTGCAGGGCATTAATCCAATCAATCCGACTTTTAGCAACTGTTTCGCAGACAATAATTCGGTCAAATTCCGGCTGATTGTGCCATAACTTTGCGCCGTAGCTTGTAGTTAATAAATACCGAGGTACAGGTTGGCGAAAAAAGCGCCATTGGCGATCGAGATTGGCACTGCCAGAAACAACAATTTGAATTGGTTGCGGCGGTAACAATTGTTGGTATCTTTGTTGTATAAGTTGTGGCTCAACGACACGTATAGTGGAGCCGTAAGCTCGGAGCGTACCCGCACCGAACAAAACGGCATCGGCGGCGGCAACTTGCTCCTCTAAGTGAGCTTTGTCGGCTGGGGAAGAAAACCGCGCAGGCGACTTCTCCTCCTCAGCAATTTTGCCATCGGCACTCATTGCCAAAACTACGGTAGTATAAGGACGATTTTCTGGTGGTATCATCATGCCTACTTAGTAATTAGTTGAGAAGACACTTGTACATAGATAACAGCTTTTTAAGAGAGAGCAGGATACTATGACGGGTGAGACGACTATTTATACAATCTAAAGTCGGAATTTATTTATAAGTATTGCCACTTAACAAAGGTATTTCTTAAATTGGTCTGGAGAATCAAGCATTTAAACTGTAGGTATCAAAAATATCCAAAATCTAGAAAAATTTTGCTCTTACAATCTCAGATCGTGAGGAAGTCAAAAAAAACTGATGTTATTACTACGCTCGTAAATATTTTTAGGGTTTGTCTTTCCTTGAGGACATTGTCATATGGTTAAGCTCAATCAATCCTCGTTTCGCCGCATTTTGCTGTCGAGAATATTGCTTTTGAGCGTACCAGTTTTGTTGATCGGTGAAGCGGTAGCATTCCGCAAAGTCCGCTCTAGTATGCTAGAAACATCGCGCCAGCATCTCAATGTCAGTGCCGTCCGCAAAAGCGAACAAGTCGTCGAACAAATCGCTACCATGCAATCAAAAATGCTGTTAGCAAGTCAAAGTACAGCACTCCAGTCAGGTTCGCCGACTGCGATCAAACAATTTTTGGCAAAGTTCAATCTGCAGTTCCCAACTAATACGATTAAGTGCCTTCAACTGACGAGCTTTCCAGAAGATAGACTAATTGCTAGTACCTGCAACGAGGGTGATTCAGTCTTAGAAGCAAACTTGCGATCGCAAGTACAAGCAAGTTTGCCCCCAAAGCCGCAAAGTGTTGAGATTAAATCTGTATTTACGACTTTAGCGCCTGCCAACAAACAATTGCAGCTACTACTATCTACGCCTGTATACAATAATGCGCTTCGGCAGCGTTATGTTTTGAAAATGCAAGCGATGTTAAACAGTCAACGATTACAAGGCATTACTCGCGAGTCCGATTTGAGATCGTTGGCAGATTCCACCGTAATAATTGCTGAAAATGGTACTATTATCGCCCATCCACTAACTGAGCGGGTAGGAGGAAATATTAGTCAAGAGATAGATCCTCAGCAATGGAAAAAAATAATTAGGAATGCGTCTCAACAAGAAAATGGCTTCAAAAATTTATTTTTTACCCACAAGGGCGTACCTCTACTAGCAAGCTATCGCGCCATTGATAGTCCGATTACTCAGGAGTTAGGGCAGCACTGGATTGTACTTGCCGTAACGCCCCAAAGCACGGCGTTAATGGGTTTGGAAGAAATCAAATTAATTTTATTTTTACTAACTTTGAGCTTGCTAAGTGCCAGCTTGTTCACCGCCTTGCGTCTAGCACGGGAACTAGCAGAACCCCTAGAGCAACTACGAGACTACGCCCTCAAGCTGCAAAATCACCATGAAGTCAAACGGATGCCCCATAATTTTAAAATTAAGGAGTTTAATCAGTTAGCGGCGGCTCTAGATCGGATGGTAGAACGGCTAAAAATGTCCGCAGAAGCCATAGAAATAGCTTGGCAAGAAGCGAAAGCCGCCAACGAGAGTAAAAGTAATTTTTTGGCAACCACTTCTCACGAACTGCGAAACCCCCTCAACGCTATTATCAATTGCATTCGTTTAGTTCGAGATGACTGCTGCGACGACACGGAAGAAGAAGAGGAATTTTTAGAACGGGCAGAAGGCGCAGCAATTCATTTATTGGGCATTATCAACGACTTACTCGACATTGCCAAAATTGAATCTGGCAAGCTTTCTTTAGCAATCGAAACTCTCAACTTGGAGGAAGTATTGCAAGAAGTAATTAGTTTGCAAGCACTTCATATTCAACAAAAAAACTTGGAACTAATCGCAACTAGAACCACCGAACCAATTGTAGTTAGAGGCGATCGCGCTAAGTTGAAGCAAATACTCATCAATATCATTGGCAATGCTGTAAAATTCACCGAAATTGGCAGTATCACTATCAAAACCCAAATTGAAACTGAGGCAAATAGCAACAATTTGCGGGTAGCAATAATTGTTGAGGATACAGGCATAGGTATCAATCCATCGCAGCAACACAAACTCTTTCGCCCCTTTGGGATGGCTGATGGCACAACAACGCGAAAATTTGGCGGTACGGGGTTAGGACTTGCTATTTCAAAAAATCTAGTGGAACTAATGGGCGGCAGTATTATGTTGTGTAGTGCAGGTCTTGACCGAGGTACAACAGTAGCGATTGCTTTACCTGTAGTCAATGTTTTGGAACCGCCCCAAGACTTGCCAGTGCTAGGCACAACTTTTTTAGCGGCTACTCCCCCTGCTGGCTCAATGCCATAAATGCTACTTGAGCCGCAGCCTGTTCTGCGGCTTTAATCGAGCGTCCCTTCCCTTGACCAAGGTGCCGATCTTGCAGCCAAACTTCAGCAGTAAATCGCTCCTCTGCGCTTTCCGGGCGGTGCTGTAGCGTATTTTCTACCACCCGATACTCTGGTAATACTTTAAAGTGACCCTGAGTCCATTCTTGCAAGGCAGCTTTGTAATTGAGCCGCGCTGGATCGCTGCGAATTTCTGTGGCTAATTGTATAAAGTGCGGATCGAGCCAAGGTCTAATTAGTTCTAAAGTGTGAGTGCTGAGGTAAAACGCACCTAATACGGCTTCAAAAGCATCTGCTAACCTTGACTGTTGACCCTCCTTGTCACTACTTGTTACTAGCAAGTAGGGTTCGATGCCATAATGAGTTGCCAAAGAAGCCAAAATGCGATCGCTTACCAGTACCGAACGAATCGCCGCAAACTCCCCCACTTTCCAATCTGGGTAAACTTCCCACAATACTTCTGCTGCTACAAGCCGCACCACCGCGTCACCCACAAATTCCAACTGTTCGTAATTTGCCTCCGCCGACACGCTTGGATGAGTCAGCGCCAAATCCAACAATTGCCAGTTTACCGGAGCTTTTGCTGGAAGTCCGAATATTTGGAGCAATTTTGCTAATTGCTTTTGGCGACGCGGATAACTCAAAAAGTTCGACATGGAAATTGTTTAGCAGCAAGTTTGAGCAAATTGTCTATATTATTGGCACAGTTTGATTGATTTGCTGGAAAAGTAATTAAAGAAGTCGCATTTTCCTTTGCTCTAAACCCCGATCTTTATGGATTTACCGCTAATTTATCATCCCGATTATGTTGTACCTCTGCCAGAACAGCACCGTTTTCCCATGCCCAAGTTTCGGCAACTGTACGAACTATTATTAAAGGATGAAGTCGCCCGTCCATCGCAATTTTTTCTGCCAGAAACTCCCTGCCAGCAATGGTTAGAGCTAGTTCATACCTCCGAATACGTGCAAGCTTACCTCCAAGGAACCTTAGATGCTAAAGCCCAGCGTCGGATTGGCTTACCCTGGAGTCCAGCATTGGTTAAACGGACTTGCACCGCCGTAGGGGGAACAATTTTTACCGCCCAACTCGCCCTCAAATATGGTTTGGCTTGCAATACGGCGGGGGGTACTCATCATGCTTTTCCGAGTTACGGATCGGGTTTTTGTATTTTTAACGATTTAGCGATCGCCTCGCGCGTTATTCAACACCTCAATCTTGCCCGCAAAATCTTAATTGTTGACTTAGACGTGCATCAAGGGGATGGTACGGCGTTTATTTTTCAAAACGACAACAGCGTTTTTACTTTTTCTATGCACTGCGAGGTTAATTTTCCTGGTACTAAACAAGTCAGCGATTTAGATATTCCGCTTCCGGTGGGAATGGAAGATGAGGATTATTTACAAACTTTGGCAAGTCACTTATCAGATGTCCTAAATCAAGTGAAGCCCAATTTAATTTTATACGATGCCGGGGTAGATACTCATATAGGCGATCGCTTGGGTAAATTAGCCCTTACCGACACGGGCATTTTTCGTCGGGAAATGCAAGTTCTAAGTACCTGCATTGCTGCTAGATACCCAGTGGCGTGTGTAATTGGTGGCGGTTATGCTGACGATCTTAGTAGCCTAGTATATCGTCACTCTTTGCTGCACCGCGCCGCTAGTCAAATTTATCGTCAATACAACCTATAAACAATTTTGACCAATATTTGCTTTATTTTTTCCCATAGCAAAAGGTATGGCGATTCCATACCCTTTGATTTAGACAGTATTCCGGCTTTGAGAAATTAATCCTTACTGAATATTTACTTGCTTGGGAGTTGTTGGCATCCCACCAGCCATAGGATTATTCTGAATAACATATTTATCTTTGTCTACTGGCACTAAAATGTAGGCAGTTTGAGTGTCGCTTGGCTGTTGCGTAGCAGTCTGTTCATTTTCTGCTCCTGATATAGGTTCGCTGACAGCATCCACCGTACTTTTTACATTCTGGCTTATACTTTCACCAGCCGTTTTAATTACGTCGGCTGTCCCTTTAACGGTGTAATTAACGTTTTGAGCGGTACTCTTAACAACGTCTACTGTACCTTTCAAGTTTTGGTTAACTTCGTCCGCCGTACCCTTGACACTCGTGCCAACGTCTTTGAGTGTATAGTCTACATTTTCAGCTACATTCTTGACGGCACTTCCTACACCTTTAACGGTGGCATTCACGCCTTCGGCTGCACCTTTAACAGCATCGCCAACACCTTTTACGGTATTGTTTACGCTTTCAACAGTAATTTTACTAGCAAAAGCCGCCGCCGCTGCGCCCATCAAAGCCCCAAAAACTGCTCCAACTCCAATAGCTGCTACGTTATAACCCTTATTTGTATCTACTTCTACACTATCTTGAGGAGCGGTCTGCTCTTCTGTAATTGTATTCATAGTTTCGTCTTTATCTATCGAAACGCGATCGCTCATTTTAATTATCTCCTTGGGACTAAAACTGATTAAGTATTGTCAAATAAAGACAATACCTGTTGTTTTTCACAGGCATTTTTTAGCTAAACAAATTGCACTTTATAACTTTTTGATTACTGACTCTTGTAAGCCTGTAAGCAGATATAGTTTAAATTGAGCAATTTATGCCAACCTTTTGTAGCTTTTAACTTAGTTGCAAGGCGTGGAGTTGAATTTACTTAGCTTAGGAAGCAACTGCTTACTTTTCCACGCACTTGCCACTACAAGAAATCTTTAAGTCAAAAGGGAAACGTTTCTTTCTAGGTTTAGTATCAATAACGTTTCCTTAGATAAACTTACTCCTGAAAATCAGATGCTTGCTCGTTGAATTGATCTGTTTGGTAAGTATCTTGGCTTTGCTGATTCAATTCGTCAGGCATTAAACTACTTTCCTCAGATTCTTCGGGCATTGCGGGTTCTACAATGATTGTGCGCTCAATAATTCGTTCTTTTTCTACAGGAATTAAAACGTAAGTTGTTTGGGGTTCAAATTCTTGGTCAGCAGGATTAATATACTCAGCAGTTTGCTTTAGCTGATCTGCTGCGTTTCCTAGGGATTTTTTAGTACCCTCTGCGGTATTTTTTAGCGCATCTACCACTGGACTTACTAAGCCTTGGTTAACACCTTCGGCTACGGTTTTCGCTGCATCACCAACGCCTTTAGCAGCGACGTTAACACCTTCCCCTACACTCTTCACCGCGTCGCCAACACCTTTGGCAGCAAGATTAGCACCTTGAGCCGTTTTTTTATTAGCCAAAGCAGCCGCTAATGTACCTAAAGTAGCTCCAAGAAGCCCGCCAAGTAAAACTTTATTTAAGTTATTATTGCCTTTTTGCTCGTTGGATTGAGGCTTATTGTTAGAAGCTTTTTCTCCAGGAGTTGAATTGCCATTAATATTTTCATTTTTAGGTGTTTCGGTATTTGTACTTCTACCGACTGCCCGGATATAAAATTGTCCTACTGGAACGTTACCAATGTTTTCATCTTGCTGATTAAAAACTGTTTGTGGATCTAAATTCATAACAACGATCTCCTTGATTTGTAAATAAATTGAATGTTTGCAAAGTAAAATTACTGACTGAGCAAGACTGTAAAAAATACAAGTATTAGCACCTATTAATTAGCTACTTTGCAAAGACTTAAATATTTGAGGCAACCTCGAATTTACTTTAAGCTTGCTACTTTTATATCCTGCTGCTTATCAGTAATCTAACAATTGCCGACCGCCACCTTCACTAGACTAAAGGTGTACATCACTAAATTCGTAGTCTTTCTTTAGTTGTAATTTATTCGCTCTGACTTAAGTAAAATATTTTTTATCAAATAAAGCTGGGATATTTTTTCCTATCAATTGTTATTGAGCAGAACATTACTGTTATTTCAAAAAGTAGGAAATAAGTGATAAAAGGTGAAAATGGCTAATAAACGGATAAAATCTCAACCGAGTTGTAAATTTGGCTAATTATCTAGTTAAAACTAGGTATTTGCGATTAATTGCCTAGTTGGAGTTAAATAAGCAAAAGACAATACTGAAACGCGATCACGATGGTAGGGATAAATGATAAAATCGAACATTATCAGCCAAAAAAACGGATTAGGTGAATGCTGCAATTAGCTTAGACTTAGCGGCAAATAAATTTCCGCCTTTGTAAGCTTGACGGTGTAAGGAGCGAAAACAAAGCAATTACTAGAATATCGCCACCCTAGACTAGGCTCTTATTCTGAAGACAGATGAAGCATTTTGTTTTGCTGGATACAATTTTTTAAAACTGCCGAGGAAAAATCTGTGCTGCTATCAAAGGGCTTTGAAATAGAGATGTATACGGGAACGCCTCAAGGCGATATTGTTGGTCTTTCCGACCAAATCGTGGCATCTGTTGATGGGTATATGCGCGAACCAGATAGCCGCAATGTGGAATATATCACCCAGCCCTCTAGTCAATACGAAAAGCTCTTATGCGACCTAGTGCTACCTCGGCAACGGTTGCGAAAGTATTTGCAGCGCTTAGGAGATTACACGCTCATTCCTGGCAGTACCTTATCATTGGGTGGCAGCGACACTTTTTACAGATCTGATCCTCACAACCCCTACCACGACTATATTGAGCAGACTTACGGTACTAAAGTTGTTACCGCTAGCGTCCATATAAATATTGGTATTGACGATCCGGAATTACTCATGCAGGCGTGTCGTCTTGTCCGGGTGGAAGCACCTTTATATCTTGCTCTTAGCGCTTCTTCACCATTTTTAGATAGCAAAGTTACTGGGTATCACTCTACTCGTTGGGGATTATTCCCCCAAACTCCCACCGATGTCCCCTTATTTACAAGCCATGCCCATCATATTGAATGGGTAGAAAACCAACTCGCCGCCGGAACAATGCAAAATGTCCGCCATTTGTGGACTTCCGTGCGACCAAATGGTGATCGCCGTCCTTACGATCTCAATCGTCTAGAGCTAAGAATTTGCGATTTAGTCACTAATCCAATTTCCTTACTAGCAATTACTGCTTTTATTGAAGCTCGTCTTTGGCAGTTGCTCTCCCATCCCGACGAATTAGATCCGCTTGTTAGCAGCACCTTCTCGCCCGCAAGTTTAGTAGAAGTAACCAAAAATAACGAAGAATTGGCGGCGGCTCAGAGCTTAGATGCTCGGTTAACTCACTGGCAAGATGGTAGAAATATTGTAGCTAGAGATTGGATTGAAGAAATTTACTCGCAAGTATGGGACTTCGCCAAGCAAAAAGGTTTTAGCTGTTTTCTCTCACCCTTAGTAAAAATTCTCCGCGAAGGTAATGAAGCCGAGCAATGGCTGAGACTAAATTCTTGCGGCTTCGATCCTAGGCAAGTTATTACCTATGCTCAGGCGGCTATGGCAGAACAAGAATTAGAGTTAGAAGACAAACTATGTCCGTCTTTGCTTGCTTAAATTGTCCAAAAACTTCCAAAGTATATTCCCAAAGCAAAATATCTAATTGATTAGTACCAACTATTAATAAAACCTATGTAAAAATCATAGGCTTTATTAAACTATGATATTGCCCAACAACTCGTTTTTCTGGTGCAATACAAGCGTAAATGCCTGAAGTTGTCTTAATTAACCCCCAAATTCCCCCGAATACAGGCAATATTGCCCGCACCTGCGCTGCTACCTGTACCAAGCTACACTTAGTCGCACCTCTAGGATTTGAAATTAGCGATCGCTACCTCAAACGTGCAGGACTAGACTACTGGCCCTATGTAGATTTGCACTGTCACGAATCAATTGCTGCTTTCAAAGCTTACCAGCAGCAGCAAGGAGGGCGCACAATTGGTTTTAGTGTTGCGGGCAAATGTAGTTATTTAGACATCCAATATCAACAGGATGATTGGCTTCTATTTGGCAGTGAAACTACGGGATTGCCGCCAACAGTTTTAACTTCTTGCAGCACCACAGCATACATTCCTATGAGCCAGCCAGGAGTAAGGAGTTTAAACCTATCCGTAAGTGTTGCTGTCGGTTTATTTGAAGCTTGTCGCCAACTGCGCTTACTAAAATAATTGCAAATTTATCCGTAATTTTACGGCGAAAATAATGTCTTTAAGTTTAGTTGTATTTGCCAAAACTCTCACTTATCTCTGCTTTTAAGTAATTCAAAGGAAAAATTTAGCAGGCAAATCAGCTATAAGAAATTCCTATGATATTTGAGAGAGTTGACTGCAACTTGAGCGCAACTTTTACGCTCCTAATTGAGCCAATTGAAGAGCTTGCAAAGCAGTCATAGAGCTAGGTTGCAGTGAATTGATAGCTAAAAAATATTTTGTGGAGGTAAATAAAGAATCTCCTCGCTGCCCTTGTTTTTATTGAAGTAATTAGCTAAATTTTGAGGCTGTATTTCAATTAATCAAAGCACGTTGAACGTGAGGTTATGTTACAAAAATCTAATTATTCTTTGCGACTGTCAGCGACTTAGCCTATGCTAAATCGAGAAAATTATGTAGATCTGCCATTGTGCGCGATCGCTTACTTTAAATTCTTCATTTGTTTGGCTTAGAGATGGCACAGATTACTTTATAACCAACAATCAATGTTTGCTAGCAAAATGCTCAGATATTGAAAAGTTCCCAAAGTAGTGTAAACTTGTGTAAATTAAATTATCCGCAAGACTATGAATCAAATTATGTCTGTTGGATGAGGGCGAAAAGAAAATTATAGTGTTGTTAATGCAAGACCATAATTGATTAAATAAATCAAAAGTAGTCAAGCAGAGCATGTTTCTAGGAGGTCGTTTTTGAAACGAGCATGGACTAAAAAGGTTAAAAGTTTGCCTTGTGCAATCGACAGAGAGGCACTGGAAAGACAATTACAGCCACAGCCAAAAGTAAAATGTCGGATATTTCGGACTTCGGCGGCAATGATTGGCTTGACGGTATCCATAGGAACGCCAAACCTTCTGCTGGTACAAGCAGCCCAAGTACCAGAGAGTATTAGCAACGGATTAACGCCTATTCAGGACTCTGCCCCAGAAACGGTGCTATTACCCCCAGCAACGCCAGTACCTGCGGTAGTAACACCCAATCCGTTGAGCGCTGCACCTACACGAGGTATAGCTAAACAGCTAATAGCCAAGAAAGTTGTTATACCGACTTACAATCCGCCGACTTTAATAATTCAACCCAGCGCACCAGAAATAAACTCTACTCCTGAAACCCAGCTATCTAGTCAAGTAGCGACGCAAACACCAGTTGTAAAGCAGGATGTAAGAGCTTTACTAAAGCAGCACCAACAAACAACCGCCTTAGAGCATCAACAGCTAGCAACTAACGAGGTAACGCTATCGACGGAAGCTAATGAAAAAGCTGAGATAGCCCAAAATCAAGCATTAGAAACTGCTTCTACTCCAGTAGCTATCAATTCCAGTCCCCTGGAAGTTGCAAGTTCAGAGGCAAATAATAGTGGTTGGACAGCAAAACAAAGGCTGCTAGTAGACAGGTTAAGAAATCAAGAAAATCCTGCGTCGGCAAACAAAGAAACAGTACAAGCACCTATCAGCGCTAATTTAGCTGTACCAGCAACCAGCCAGCCGCCAGTAGAGTTGTCAGCCCCAGAAATTGGCTCAACAGAACAAACCTTGCCAGCACCTCTAGCTACCGAAACACCAGCAGTAGTGGCAACGGGCAATGAAAGCATGGAATTTGAAGCGCTACCATTGCCTGCGGAAGCAATAACATTGCCGACAGCAGCGCAAGATAACCAAAACGTAGCTACTATTCCAGCAGAAATTGCCCAACCTTTGCCTGCTAACACCGCAGGGACACCAGTAGCACCAACACTGCAACCAGTATTTGTAATTCCAGAGGGAGTTATAGCTCAGCCAGCAGACACGGCTCCAATCGCCGCAGCAGAAGTTGATAAACAAGTAGCAGCCCAAGTGCCTAAAGCAGAAGCTACTCTAGCGACAAAAGCAGTACCTAGTGTCAACGAGCCAATTATAGTAACTTCCACAACGTCAGAATATCAAGTAAAGCCAGGAGATACCCTTACAAATATTGCATCGGCACATCGCCTATCTCTCCCAGTAATTGCTAACTTCAACCGTTTGCCAAATCCAGACTTGCTGCTAGTAGAGCAAAAAATAAAACTCCCAAGCTTGACTAGCATGAAGACCCAAGCAAACGTTGCGGTTTTGCCGCCAATTGTAAAAGTAGAACCATTGGCACAGGCTAATAGCCTCACTGCCCCGGCACTACAAAAACCTGTACTAACATCGCAAGCCTCAGCTTATACAGGTGTGGGCGGTAATGTAGAAGAATCAGTAGCAGAAGCAAAGCCATTGGAGCAAACAGCCCTCGATGACTTACGAGTACAGTACGTCCTGAATCTGCAAAACGACGTACAGAAGCTAAAGCATAAATACTATGCTCGAAATAACAGCAACCCTGTGGTGACAGCACAGATTCCAAAAAGTAATCGCCTACCCGCAGCAATCAAGCCTAGTAGCTTAAATGACGAACCTATCAATCCAGATTTCCGAGTTGCTCAAACTTTTCAAGATCTAAAGCCTATACCGCAAAAGAAATTAGTCAATCGCGTAAACTATTCGGCTCCGGCTACAGTTAGAGGCAGAGTAGCGACCGCTCCCGCGAGCGCAGATAATTTGGAGGAATCTTTCACTGGGCGGCAAGTTGCTCCAGAGTTACCACCTTTAGCTCCAGCTTTGAACTATCTGCCTCAGCCTAGTAGCACGGCTCCTTTGAAGGGTTATATATGGCCAGCAAAGGGTGCTTTGACATCTAAATACGGCTACCGTTGGGGACGGATGCACAGAGGTATTGATATTGCCGCGCCTGTTGGAACGCCAATATTTGCCGCAGCACCGGGTGTAGTAATTAAGTCTGGTTGGAATAAGGGAGGATATGGCAACTTAGTTGATATCCAGCACGCCGACGGTTCTTTGACTCGCTATGCTCACAACTACAAACTGTGGGTGCAGCCCGGTCAATTTGTAGCGCAAGGGCAGCACATTTCTGATATGGGTAACACGGGACGCAGCACTGGTCCTCACCTCCACTTTGAAGTACATTCTGGTGGAAAAGGTGCAGTTAATCCTATTGCTTTGTTACCAAAAACTAGGTAGAAAGCCTTTAATTCCATAGATGGTTTTGTAAGCCTGTTCCTATATTAGGAACAGGCTTACAATTTATTTGAAGTTATTTAGCATCCCATAAACTGCCCAAATTGCCATTGGACGGAGATAGTGGCAAGCTCGGAAGGTTCCTACTGCCGTAATTGCTTCGGGAGTACGAAATTGCAGCCCATTGTTGTAAATTTGTTGCACCACCGTTTCTGTAAGCTTAAATGCTTCCTCTTTCATATCCATTTGGATTAGAAAAGCTGCTATACCAAAGTTGATACCCGTCCACACTTCCAAAGGATGAGTAGCATCAGGGTTTTCTGGGGAACCATCAATTTTTAAGCCGTTAGCAGCACCGAAAGCACCATTGTGGAATTTGAGAAAGCAAGCATCGTAGACAGTTTTGAGGCTAGAAAGAGCGCGATCGCGTTCTACAATATCGGGTAAGCCGAGTAATCGGGCATAAAATTGCCCGCACAACTGATCTGCCATCACTACATCCGAACCGCTTTCGCTATCGAGGCGATAATACTGTCCGTTCCAAAGTTTTTCTTGATAAATTGGACGCGATTGTGATAACCAAGTTTGATAGGTAGCAATTGTTTCAGCAATTGGCGGTTGATTTAAGGGAGAAGTCAGCATTTCTCCTAACGGGTGATCTGGGGGATAACTCATTAAAGTTTTGCCAATAGCGATCGCACTTTCTAGTCCCGCTAACCACAATCCGCCACAGTAGGCACTAACTCCTTGCAAGCGCCAATCGTCAAAAGTTTGATCGGGCGCTCCTGAATTTTCGGGGATACCATCGCCGTCAAGGTCAAAAGTTTTGAGATAATTTAAAGTCTGGACAATTGCTGCCCAACAATCCCACAATAATTCCCAATCGGTAGAGCCTGTAAGGACAAAATCGCGGTAGACTTGCAAGACAAAATCGCTAGGTAAATCTTTCCATAAGTTGCAATCTTGGTAGCTAGTGTAATTAGTCTTTTCCCAAGGGTGTTCGTTTGGTGCGCCTAAATCGTGGGGAGTCGCGTTAGCAACTTTTCTTAGTCCCGTAGCTTTGTTGTAACCAATTTCTCTAATCGTGCGATCGCTTGTCGAAATTGCTCTGGCGTAAGCTCGTAAAATAGATTTATCTAACTTTGACCACAGCATTAATAAGCCAAACGATCCATACAGCCGGACATCCAAGCTTTCATACCAACGGTAATCTACGCATTCTAAGACGGCAAATTGTCCAACTGGATCGCGTTCATCTGCCGCACTCCACAGCGTACCACCACTGGTTAAATCGTAAAGCTCGTTAAATAAAGCCATCTTAAACCAGTCCGGCAAATCTTGGCGATTGATAATTGGTTGCTGCCAAGATTGGACTTGCTTTTGCCAGTTTTGGTATTGTTGCAAAGCAGTGGATGCGACTTCCCAAGCATTGTGACCGTTGCGCCCAAAAAAGTCTGTATAGCGACGATAATAATCTACTCCCGGCGCAAACTCCGTAATCGGAAAATCCCAGGCTAAAACGAATGGTATTTCTAGACTTTCGCCAGGCTCTAGAGTAAATTTAATTGCGATCGCACTTGCTAATTGTTCGCCATCAGAAATTGGTGTTTCATCTATATAGTTAGGTAAAGAGCCGTCGGTAGAGAAGCTTTGCCAAACATCAGCGCCCGTACCTGTAGGATTCCAGCGCGTATGATGGAATACTTGATATTTTGGATTAAGGGAAGTTGCGATCACCCATTGTCCTACACCTTCTTCCACCACATCTTCGCTACCAACTCTACCCAAGACGCAGCCTAAACTCTTAACATCTTCTACTAATTTGTTGTAATTTCCCGTACTTTGCCCCAAACGCGGCTCGTACTCATAAACTGGACTACCATCATCTCTAACTCGTACTTGCGGAGATTTAATTGAGTTAGTAAACCAGCCCACCATATTTTGCCATGTCAGCATAATACTAAGCGTTAGCGGCTTATCGGTAGGATTATGGGCTTTCCAGACAAATACAGCTACAGGATAGCTAGTTTCTTGGTAATTATCCGGTAATATAGGCGAAAACTGTTCGCAAGTAAGTTGAGAAAGAAATACACCTTCATACACAAACCAACTTCGAGGATAAAGAGCGTGATATGTACCCGCCTCTTTTGGATACCATTGCCAAGATTGCAAAGTGCCGTCCTCTGGCGGTTCTGTACATAAAGCATAAGCTGAATTACTTTGCTCCTCAAAAACGCTAAATTGACAAGCAGGGATACTTTTAAAAGTATGCTCTCCCCCGTCAATATGCCACAGATTAAAATCCCCTTTAGAGGAACGCCCAATACACCCCGCGCCAAAGCCACCTAGAGGCATTCCATGCCAAGAACCATCGTCGAGATTGCTGGGATTGCGGACAGTGTAAGGTTTGTCCCATCCTAAGCCAATGGGACGATTCCAGGTACAAGGGGGAATTTGGGGTAAGTGGTAATTTTTCATCTCATCATCTTACAGTGTCATAGCAGAAAGCCCAATGGTTTGTAGCTGTTGTATAGCAATAATACAGGAAGCGCAGTAGCCTACTTTTTATAGCTAACATGACTATTCCACCAGAAATCCAAGATCTTATTGATAGACTCAATCAGGAGTTGGATGAGACAGATCTCCAAGCAATTGATGGACTTAACCTCGTACGTCCTCTGCTTGTCAACTTCAGGGATAATATTGTCTTAACTCAGTTTTTTGCCTCCTTTTCTAATTCTTGTCTATTTGTAGAAATATCAGAAGACGTATTCAAGTCACGGTAAATCGCCTCTCATCTGCGAATATAACTACCGAAATCCTAGAAATTGGAGAAGACCTAGCAATAGAGCTAGGAAAAGTCCTAGAAGTTAAAATACAGATTGAACGATTGCGCGATCGCGCTATTGGAAATTTTATGAAAGAACTCCCAGACGAGAAAATTTTACTTGAACTGCTATCTCTAGCTCAAGAAGCTGAACAAAAAGCAAAAGAACTATGTGACTTAGCAGAATTTGACGAAAAATGGCGTATTCGACTAAAAGCAACGACAGAGCAGCCATCTATTCGCAGCAACGCCTAAAAACGCTTCTTTACTTAGAGGCGATGATTTTTGATTGCGTCAAATGTGCCGCCAAATAAGCGATCGCGTATCATGTCGCTACCAAGGAAGTCATGAGGGAAACCTAGTTCAATTTGGCTAACTTCATTTAGGCGTTGGAGATGCTCTGGCGCAAGCTTAATATCAAGGCAAGCAAGATTATCTTGGAACTGCGACAATTTCCGCGCTCCAATTATAGGGATAGTTACACCGCTTTGTGCTAATAGCCATGATAGAGCAACTTGAGAAGGTGAATGTCCAATTTCTGAGGCAACTTGACTAACAACTTGAGCAATAGCTAAATTCTTGTCAGAAATCGCATCTAATCGTCTTTGCTCCTCACCATTCCCTTGAGGCTTGTTATATTTTCCTGTAAGTACGCCACCACCCAAAGGACTCCAAGGCGTAACAGCTAAATCAAAAGCTTTTGCCATCGGCAATAAGTCTCTTTCGGGGGTTCTTTGCACCAAACTATACTCAACTTGCAAAGCTACAAAAGGTGTCCAACCATAACACTGCGCTAAAGTATTGGCTTGCGCCACAATCCAAGCGGGGGCATCAGAAATGCCGATATATAGTACCTTTCCGGCGCGTACCATATCATCAAGACTTCGCATTACTTCTTCAATCGGTGTCATGAAGTCCCACGCATGAAGCCAAAATAAATCGATATAGTCAGTATTGAGCCGTTTGAGGCTGCCTTCTAGAGACTGCATCATATTTTTGCGATGATTGCCGCTACCATTGGGGTTACCTGCTTTATCGTTCATTTGTAACGGAAACGAATATTTAGTAGCAACAACATATCGTTCTCTATCTGAAGCAATAAAATCGCCAACAATTTTTTCACTAGAACCATCAGTGTAACCATTGGCAGTATCAATAAAGTTGCCGTCTGCTGCGACGAAAGCATCAAATATTTGACGGCTTTCATCTTTAGAAGCTCCCCAACCCCAATCTTCACCAAAAGTCATTGTACCTAAACAAAGTTCAGAGACTCTTAAACCGCTTTTACCTAGAAGTTTGTATTGCATAGTTAGATTACTCTCCTGTTGTTTGTTGCTTGGACAAATTGAAAATAGAACCTAGTGAAGTGCGATCGCTAAAAGCCTCACTGAGAATAATGGGATTGAAATATTCCCGAAACAGCACGATATGAGCATCGCGCAAATGGAATAAAGCGCAGTAACGGTTGTTGTATGCCTTACCCGTCAGCGCAGTAACGGTTGTTGTATGCCTTACCCGTCAGCGCAGTAACGGTTGTTGTATGCCTTACCCGTCGCGGCGATATCGATTTCCCCTCGGTACTCAGCAAGCAGCCAGTTAGGGTCAAGCATCGGGTAGATTGTGAAGTCAGGAAAGGTCATGCGGCTGTAAGCATGGGGTAAACCTTGATAGTGACGATAGATTGCAGCTTTGCCATCAATCCTACTGGGAAAGTTACTAGGAGAGTAAGGCATTTCTTGAACGCCGTCGTCTGCCCATAGTTTTATCCAAGCATCAATATCTTTTTCCTCAAGCAGGCGGAGAAAATCTTGAATTACCTGCTGGTGGCGTAAACGCTCGTTTTGGTCAGTCACTTTATCTCCTTGCCCTGGAATTTGCCGTTAGTATTTGCCTTACAGCTTGCTGGCGCTGGTGGTTTTTGAGTATTGGCGATCGCACTATTACTTGTTGCGACTGCGGCTAATCCGACAACTCCTTCGCCGATTGCTTGACGGCGGCTAATGGAGAATTTTTTATTGCTCATAGTTAGTGATTTTTGGGTAAAAAAGTAAGTAGTGCGTGCGATGCGATCGCCTTGATACATGACTTCTAGCGGTTCACCAAGGCAAAGTACCATCGATTTTGTCTTTTTTATAGCTTAAATACATTAAGAAGCTGATTCCTAGCTATTTCTTGCCCAGAAATATCAAAATCTTGCTAACCTTACAAACTATCTCGATAACTTTTAGGCGTTGTACCTACAGCTTTACGAAACTGAGCAATAAAATGGCTGTGATTGGCAAACCCAAGCCCGTAAGCAATTTCAGCTATAGAAATTCTTGTTACTTTTAGCAGTACCTTTGCCCTTTCTATGCGTCTTAAAATTAGGTAGCGATGAGGTGAAGTACCTGTAGCCGTTTTAAAAGCACGGGCAAAGTGAAACTGACTCATATGCACGATAGCAGCCATATCGGCAATACTTAAATCTTCAGCTAGCCCGTCTTCAATAAAATTTTTTACTTTATTTAGTTTGAAAGTATCTAATGCTCCATCTACCAGCACAGGCTTTGTTACCGTAAAGTTGTAGTTTCTAAGCAGATGAACGGCTAATAAGTTTCTCAATGATTTAACATACAACTTTCCTGCTATCCCACCATTGAGAAGCTCCGATTTAAACAATTGTGCTATATGCACAATAGTAGAGTCTGAAAAGATAACGCGGTGTTGTAGTTCAATTAGTGAAGATAGACCGCTATCTTCGGCAACTTGCGCCAAAAACTTTGGCTCTAATAAAATATTGATGTATTCGCTCGCTCGTTCCCTTTTGTGCCACACAAAATTGCGATCGCCGTAAATAAATACACTTCCTGCTGGTAGAGGAGTTGACTTGCTGTGTCCATCAACTGACCAAGTTAAGCGATCGTGAGGTAAAAAAGCAACGCTAATAGCCTGAGTTGGCATAGCAAAATCAAATTCACCGATCGCCTCTAGACAAGCATACTCAACTTCAATGTTTTCCCAACAGGCTTTGAGATTGAAGGAAAGTTGTTGATACCAAGTTGCGTTCTAACAAAGTAGCTATAGAGGAGGGAAGAAAGTTAGAGAGCGAAGACGGTCTGGGTCAGCACAAAGTTCTAATAGACCTAAGCTAAGTTCATCTTCAACCTTGTCCAAAGATGGAAAAACATGGTTGTAAAAATATTTTTCTCTAATCTCTTCCCAAATATGTTCTACAGGCATTAGTTGAGGGCTGTAGGATGGTTGATGAATTAGACGAATGTTCTCAGGAATTTTTAGCTGTTTTGACCGATGCCAAGAAGCTCGATCTACCTGGATGACAATAAAATACTCAGCTAGTTCTAGGGATACTTGCTGTAGAAATAAGTTCATCATTTTGGTATTAGCATGGGGCAGAATCAGGCAGGTCATTTTGCCGAGGGCTGGTGCTACCGCAGCATAAGCGTAAATATATTGTCTGACCTGTTG